>JALUFY010000078.1 GCA_027051995.1 Hyphomicrobiales bacterium | reverse complement strand
AATTATTCGGCCTGGCCGGCGCGCAGCCGCAGGAAGTGGAAGAGCAAGCGCCGTCATCGCTACCGCCAGAAGATCAACCTGAGCAGGCGCGAGAAGGCGCGCCGCCACCGCTACCGCCTGGTGCGGCACGGCGGGCGCAGGTATCTGGACACGCCCATCATCTACGAAAGCGGCCTGATAGGCGCGCTGCGCAACATTTACCGCTAGGCGGTGAGCTCAGACAGCGGCAACCCGGAAAAGGGGCTTCAGGGCCCCTTTTCGCGTAAGGCTGGGCAATGAATGAGGGCGGCCCCGCCCGGTTATTTCAATTTTGATTCGTCATCCGAGGGCGGGGAGGGGAATCTGGCGGAGCCGTAGCGCAGCAGCAGCAGGGCGACGGCGAGCACCAGCACAGAGCCTGATATCCACATCATGTCGGTATGCGAGACGCCGTGTTTGCCGGCCTCACCGATGAGCAGGCGGGTCAGGGCGGTGATGGCCACATAAACGAGAAAGCGCACCGGCATGCGGTTGGTGCGGAAATAGATGCCCACCATCGCGCCGATCTCCAGATAGATGAAGAGCAAAAGCAGGTCTTCCACCGAGGCGTGGGACTTGCCGAAGATGGCCAGAAACTCATGCCCCGCCGCCCAGACCGTGGCCGCGCCGATGGCGAAGAGCGCGCCATAGTGAAAGATGTCCACCAGAAGGTTGCCCAGCGGATTGGCAATGCGGGCCATGCGGCGGTCGGCCCTGCGCAACAGCAGGCGCGCGCCGCTGTCCCTGTTCCGCTCATTCCTTTTCTCTCTGGCCGCCCTTGTCATGATCTCCATTTATCCCCGTTTGAGCGAAGGCGCCGCCGCGCCGCCCGAATCCATGCGCCGGAAACCTTACCTTGCCGGGCGGGCGAAAGGCAAAGGGGCCTATCCGCGCGGTTTGTTGAAAAAACAGCCCTGAAAGCGCTTGACTTGCCATCACTGTGCGCTTAATCAGACCTCCGTCCGCAGGAGCCAGCCTTCCGGCGGGCGCGCAGATGATGCGGGTGTAGCTCAGTTGGTTAGAGCGCTGGCCTGTCACGCCAGAGGTCGCGGGTTCGAGTCCCGTCACTCGCGCCATTCTCTCCCTTGGGGGAAGAGGTAAAAAGCGCCTTGGGGCGCTTTTTTTCATGCCTGTTTCATGTCCGCGAAAAAATGCATTTTTACTGACGCGGATCAATTCCGGGCGGCGAAAATCCGGCGAAATCCCTTGCGGGGCGGGGCCGGTTGGTTTACCAGAACATTGGCTTTCGCCTGATGCCCGCGCCGGGAGTCCGGGGCATGATTCCCTCGCATCGGCGGGCACGCTTTCAAACAGGGCGCCCTATCCGGCGCCGGAGGGTTCTGCACGATGAAGGATCTGTTGATTCAGTATCTGCCGGTGGCCATCTTCATCGGCATTTCGGCGGTCATCGGGCTGGCGCTGCTTGTTTCGGCCATGATTATCGCCGTGCGCCGCCCGGACAGGGAGAAGAACTCGCCCTACGAATGCGGATTCGCCCCCTTCGATGACGCGCGCATGAAATTCGACGTGCGCTTCTATCTGGTCTCCATCCTGTTCATCATCTTCGATCTGGAAGTGGCCTTCCTGTTTCCCTGGGCCGTCACGCTGAAGGAGAACGGCCTGTTCGGCTTCTGGTCGATGATGGCGTTCCTCGGCGTGCTGACCATCGGTTTCATCTATGAATGGCGGAAAGGAGCGCTGGAATGGGATTGAGCGGCTCCGGCAAACCCGTGATCATCGACCCGAAGGAGGCGGCCGCGTCCACCTCCGTGACGGCGGCGCACGCGGCCTCCATGACCGGCATCAACGATGCGCTGGCCGACAAGGGTTTCATCACGACGACGACGGACGACATCATCAACTGGGCGCGCACCGGCTCGCTCATGTGGATGACCTTCGGCCTGGCCTGCTGCGCGGTGGAGATGATGCAGGCCTCCATGCCGCGCTATGACGTGGAGCGCTTCGGCTTCGCGCCGCGCGCCAGCCCGCGCCAGTCGGACGTCATCATCGTCGCCGGCACCCTGACCAACAAGATGGCCCCGGCCATCCGCAAGGTCTATGACCAGATGCCGGAGCCGCGCTGGGTCATCTCCATGGGCAGCTGCGCCAACGGCGGCGGCTACTATCATTATTCCTATTCCGTGGTGCGCGGCTGCGACCGGGTGCTGCCGGTGGATATCTACGTGCCCGGCTGCCCGCCGACGGCGGAGGCGCTGGTCTATGGCATTCTGCTGTTGCAGCGCAAGATCCGGCGCACCGGCACGATCGAGCGGTGAGGGCGAAGATGGCTAAGGAAAAGACACCCGCTGATATCGCGCAGGAGGCCGCCGGAGCATCCGGCATGGACGACGATTCCCTCGCCGATCTGGCCCATGCCGTGGCGGAGGCGCTGGGGGACGCGGTGCGCGAGGCCTCCATCGTGCATGGCCAGTTGCAGATCATTGCCGAAAGGAAGCGCATTCTCGATGTGCTGCAATACCTGCGCGACGATCCGGCCTGCCGCTTCGTCTGCTTCACAGATATCTGCGGGGTGGACTATCCGGCGCGCGCGGAGCGTTTCGAGGTGGTCTATCACCTGCTCTCGCCCTACATCAACGCGCGCGCGCGGGTGAAGGTTTCCGCCGCCGAAGGCGAGGCGGTGCCCTCCTGCACCGGCCTGTTCCCCGGCGCGGGCTGGTATGAGCGCGAGACATACGACATGTATGGCGTCTTTTTCACCGGCCATCCCGATCTGCGCCGCATTCTGACCGATTACGGCTTTTCCGGCCATCCGCTGCGCAAGGACTTCCCCGTCACCGGCTTCGTCGAGGTGCGCTATGACGAAGACCTGAAAAGGGTCATCTACGAGCCGGTGAAGCTGCAACAGGCGTGGCGCGAGTTCGACAATCTTTCTCCCTGGAAGGGCGAGCCGGCGGCGCTGCCGGGTGACGAGAAGGCGGAGAACAATGGCTGACACCAGCGTCGAATTGCGCGATTTCACCCTCAATCTCGGCCCGCAGCATCCGGCGGCGCATGGCGTGCTGCGCCTTGTGCTGGAGCTTGACGGCGAGGTGATCGAGCGCGCCGATCCGCACATCGGCCTTCTGCACCGGGGCACCGAGAAGCTCATCGAGACGAAGGGCTATCATCAGGCCGTGCCCTATTTCGACCGGCTGGATTACGTCGCGCCGATGAATCAGGAACACGCCTTCGTGCTGGCGGCGGAAAAGCTGCTGGGGCTGGAGGTTCCCTACCGCGCCCAGCTCATCCGCGTGCTGTTCTCCGAAATCGGCCGGCTGCTCAATCATCTGCTCAACGTCACCACCCAGGCCATGGACGTGGGCGCGCTCACCCCGCCGCTGTGGGGCTTCGAGGAGCGCGAGAAGCTGATGATCTTCTACGAGCGGGCCTCCGGGGCGCGCATGCACGCGGCCTATTTCCGCATCGGCGGCGTGCATCAGGATCTGCCGCCCGATCTGCTCGACGACATGTGGGAGTTCTGCGAGACGCACCCGAAGGTGCTGCGCGACATCGAGGGTCTGTTGACGGACAACCGCATCTTCAAGCAGCGCAACGTGGACATCGCCAAATTCACGGCGGAAGAGGCCTTCGCGCATGGCTTCTCCGGCGTCATGCTGCGCTCCGCCGGGGTGCCCTGGGATCTGCGCCGCGCCCAGCCCTACGAGTGCTACAACGATCTGGACTTCAAGGTGCCGGTGGGCAGAAACGGCGACAACTACGACCGCTACGTGCTGCGCATGGACGAGATGTATCAGTCCGTGGAGATCATGAAGCAGTGCATCAATCTGCTGAAGACCCAGCGCGGGGCGGGGCCGGTGATCTCGGACAACCGCAAGGTTGCGCCGCCCAGGCGCGGCGAGATGAAGCGCTCCATGGAGGCGCTGATCGAGCATTTCAAGCTCATCACCGAGGGCGTCAAGGTGCCCGAAGGCGAGGTCTATGCCGCCGTGGAGGCCCCCAAGGGCGAGTTCGGCGTCTATCTCGTCTCCGACGGCTCCAACCGCCCCTACCGGTGCAAGATCCGCGCCCCGGGGTTCGCCCATCTCGGCGCCTTCGAGTTCCTCACGAAGGGCCACATGCTGGCCGACGTGCCCTCCGTCATTGGCTCGCTTGATATCGTGTTCGGGGAGATCGACCGATGAGTTTCCGCAGGCTTTATCCCGAACAGCCGGAGAGCTTCGCCTTCACGCCGGAGAATCTGGCCTGGGCGAAGGAGAAGATCGCGCTCTATCCGAAGGGGCGCGAGGCGGCGGCGGTGATTCCGCTGCTGTGGCGCGCCCAGGAGCAGAACGGCGGCTGGACGACAGAGCCGATGATCCGCTACGTGGCCGACATGCTGGGCATGAAGCACATCCGCGTGCTGGAGATCGCCACCTTCTACACCATGTTCCAGCTCGCTCCGGTGGGCGGCAAGGCGCATATTCAGGTCTGCGGCACAACGCCGTGCATGCTGCGCGGAGCCGAAGAGCTCATCAAGGTGTGCAAGCGCAAGATCGCGCGCAAGGCGCACGAATTGTCGGAAAACGGCGATTTCTCGTGGGAAGAGGTGGAGTGCTTGGGCGCGTGCGCCAACGCGCCGATGATCCAGATTGATGAAAAGGTCTATGAAGATCTCACGCCGGAACAGCTCAAGGCCATCATCGATGACATCGCCGCGGGCAGGGAGCCGGAGACGGGGCCGCAAAACGGCCGCCATTCCTCCGAGCCGCTGGGCGGGGCGACGACGCTGACAGACGAGTCACTCTACAATCGCGGTTCGGACGCCGAAAAGCTGATCAAGGCGGCCAAATCCGGCAAGGCCACGGGTGGCAAATCTGCTGGCGGCAAGGCCGCGAGTGGCAAGACCGGCGGCGCGCGGGGTGAAAAGAAAGCCGGTGTGGCGAAGAAGGCCAAGGGCGCGGGGATGAAGCCCGCCGCCGGCAAGGCGGGCGCCGCTCGGGTCAAGCCCGTCACCCTGGCCGATCTGGATAAGGTGGAGGAAAAGGCGCCCGATCTGAAAAAGAAAAGGCCCGCCAATCCCGACGATCTGAAAATGATCTCCGGAATCGGCCCCAAGATCGAAGGCATCCTGCATGATCTCGGCGTCTGGACATTCGCCCAGATCGCCTCGTGGGGGGCGGCGGAGATCAAGTGGGTGGACGCGCGGCTGAAGTTCAAGGGCCGCATCGTGCGCGAGGACTGGGTGAACCAGGCGGACGCCCTGGCCGCCGGCGGACGCGATGAATACGTCAAACGCTTTGGCAAGGAGCCCCGCTGATGACCCGGGAAACGAAAGCGGCGGCCTGTTGCGCCTCCGGCGCGTGCGAGACGGGCGATTGCGCGAAATCCTCCGGCCTGCCGCTGTTTCTCGCGGCGGCGGCCTTGGCCGCCCTGTGGGGCGTTACGGGCAACACGGGATGGCTGATGCTGGCGGGGATAAGCGCCGCCGCCGGGGCCGTCTGGTGGCTGGCGGCGAAATGGGCGAACAGGCCGCGGAGGCG
>JALUFY010000077.1:4143-5548 GCA_027051995.1 Hyphomicrobiales bacterium | reverse complement strand
GAATCGTGAAGGAGGTGACGCATGCGCGTGCTTATCGTGGAAGACAACACGGCCATTGCCCGCGATATCGGCGAACATCTGCAACAGGCGGGCTATGTGGTTGACTATGCCTTTGACGGCGAGGAAGCGGATTTCAAGGGGTTCACGGAAGACTATGACGCCGCCATTCTCGACCTCGGCCTGCCGAAGCTCGACGGGCTGACCGTGCTGCGCAACTGGCGCGAGGCCGGGCGCGCCTTTCCCGTGCTGGTGCTCACCGCGCGCGGCGGCTGGCGCGAGCGTGTCGAGGGCATGGACGCTGGCGGCGACGATTATGTCGTCAAGCCCTTCGAGATGGAGGAAGTGCTGGCGCGCCTGCGCGCCATCATCCGCCGCTCGCGCGGACTGGCCGCGCCCGTCATCCGTATCGGCCCGTTGGAGCTGGACACCCGCGCGGCGCGCGCCATCCTTGATGGCAGGGCGCTGGACCTCACGCCGCTGGAATACCGCCTGCTGAGCTATCTTGCGCACCATCAGGGACGCGCCGCGCCGCGCATGGAGTTGATGGAGCACATTTACGAGGGCGACACGGACCGCAACCCGAACACCCTGGACGTGCTGGTGGGCCGCCTGCGCCGCAAGATCGGCCCCGGCCTCATCCAGACCCGCCGCGGCCATGGCTACATGCTGGCGAATCCGGAGACGGAGGCGTGACGCGCTTGAACAGGAGCCCCATCATGCCCCGTTCGCTGCGCTGGCGGCTCCTGCTGCTGTCCGTCCTGGTGCTGGCTCCCGCCCTGGCGCTGCTCGCCTGGCAGCTCTCGCATACCTTCGAGCAGAGCGTGAAAGCGCGCGTGCGCCATGAACTGGAAAATCACCTCAACCAGCTCATCGCCCGCGTGCGCCCGCGTCCCGGCGGCGGCCTGAAGATCACCGGCCACCTGAGCGACCCGCGTTTCAACGTGCCGCTCAGCGGCCTCTACTGGCAGGCAAATGATGGCGGCAAGCCGCTTCTGCGCTCCCGCTCGTTGTGGGATTCGGCGCTCGCCATAACCGCAGACATGCCCGGGCGCGGCGGCATGCACGAATATATGCTGAAAGGGCCGCGCGGCGAGGACCTCTACGCGCTGGTGCGCGGCGTGTGGCTGAATGCCCCTGAAACGCAGGCGGGCGCCGGCGCCGCGCAGCCACGGCGTTACATTTTCACCGTGGCGGTGGATCATGGCGAGATCTCCACTGCGAAGGCCGGCTTCAACCGCCAGCTCTTCATCGGCCTCGCCGCCCTCGCCATCATCCTGCTCATCACCCTCATCACGCAAATCCTCTGGGGGCTGAAACCGCTGGACCGCCTGCGTTTCAGGGGCATTCAGCCACACGCCGCGCACCAGCGCGTAGAGGTCCTCGCCGCGCGGCCCTTTCAGCATAT
>JALUFY010000077.1:0-4133 GCA_027051995.1 Hyphomicrobiales bacterium | reverse complement strand
CCGCCAATCTGGCCCACGGCATGAAGACGCCACTGGCCGTGCTCGCCGCCCGCGCACGCGATTTGCGCCAGCGCGGCATGGAGGAAGAAGCCCGCGACATGGAAGATCAGATCCGCCAGCTTGACCGCCATATCGGCCACGAGCTGGCGCGCAGCAAGATCCACGGAGGTGCCGCCGCGCGCATGCCTTTCACGGATCCCGCGCGCCCCCTGGACGGCATTATCCGCGCCCTGCGCCCGGTCAACGAAGCCATCGAATGGCGCCTGGAAACCGCCAGGGACATCCGCCTGCCGATGGAGGAAGGCGACTTCATGGAGCTGGCCGGCAACATCCTGGAAAACGCCGCCAAATGGGCCCGCGCGGAAGTGCGCGTGCAGATTTACGAGGATGCCGGCTCACGCATGTGCATGGTGGTGGAGGACGATGGCCCCGGAGCGCCGCCGGAGAGGTTCTCCGACATCGTGCGGCGCGGCGTGCGGCTTGATGAAAGCGTGCGCGGCAACGGCCTGGGCCTTGCCATCGTCAGCGACATCCTGGCGTCCTATGGCTACCATCTGCGCCTGTTCACCTCGCCGGCGGGCGGTCTTGGCGTCTGCGTCATTTTCGGCGCTGACGACGGCGGGAAACAGGCCTGAATCCGGGATTTCACCCCCCGCTTCTAACCCTCGCGCGCGTCCAGGCCCAGTGAGCGGATCTTGCGGTAGAGCGTCGAGCGGCCAATGCCCAGCTTGCGCGCCACCTCCGACATCTGCCCCCGGTAGCGTTGCAGGGCAAGGCGGATCATGTCGCTCTCCACGTCCTCCAGGCGGCGGATGTGCCCGCCCTCGGTGACCGCCGGAATGCCGAACGCCACCCCGTCCGACACCGCGCCGGAAGAGGCCAATGGCGGAACATCCGCGCCGATGACCGCATCGCGCCCCTTCGGCAGGGCAGGCTCCGCGACCGGCCGCGGCGCGTCGGGAATGGTGACGTCGAAACCGTCCACCAGCGAGGCGATCTGCGGAAAATCCGCCACCGTGAGCACATCGCCTTCCGCCAGCACGATGGCCCGGAAAATGGTGTTCTCAAGCTGGCGCACGTTGCCCGGCCAGTTGTAGGCCTTGAGCATCTCCAGCGCCCTTTGTGAAATGCCGCGCACCTTGCGCCCTTCCTCGGCGGCGAAACGGGTGATGAAATGCTCGGCCAGCGGCCCGATGTCGGCGGCGCGCTTGCGCAGCGGCGGCACCATGATGGGAAAGACGTTGAGCCGGTAATAGAGATCCTCGCGGAAGCTCCCCTCCTTGACCATCTGGATCATGTCGCGGTTGGTGGCCGAGATGATGCGCACATCCACCTTGACCGGGCGGCGCGACCCCACCGGATCGACCTCGCCCTCCTGCAGGGCGCGCAGAAGTTTCACCTGCATGTCCAGCGGCAGTTCGGCCACTTCATCAAGGAACAGCGTGCCCCCCGAAGCCTCCTGAAACTTGCCCATGTGTTTGGAGATGGCCCCGGTGAAGGCCCCCTTTTCGTGGCCGAACAGGGTGCTTTCCACCAGATTCTCCGGGATCGCCCCGCAGTTGACCGCCACGAAGGGCCGCCCGGCGCGCTCCGATTCGCCCTGAATGGCGCGCGCCACCATCTCCTTGCCGACGCCGGATTCGCCCTCGATCAGCACCGGGATATTGGAGCTGGCGGCGCGGCGGCCCAACTTGACGGCCTGCTGCATGCCGGGGCTTTCGGCGATCAGGTCATCGACCTTCAACAGGTTCTGGATGGAGACTTTCAGCCGCTCCGGGTTGACCGGCTTGACGACGAAGTCGTCCGCTCCGGCGCGCATCGCCTTGACCACCATCTCGATGGAGCCTTGCGCCGTCTGCACGATGACCGGCATCTCCGGGCGCTGCGCGGAGAGCTTCTCCAGAAACTCCAGTCCGTCCATCTCCGGCATGAACAGGTCGAGAATGATCAGCCGCACCCGCTTGCCCACGGGGCTGGCGAGAATCTCGAGCCCTTTCAGGGCGTTTTCCGCCGATATGGCTTCAAATCCATTGCGGCGGATCAGCTCTTCGAGAATGCGGCGCTGGGTGGGATCGTCTTCAACAATAAGAATGCCGGTGGCCATGAACGCAACGTGCCTTTTCTGTTTTGTCCGGCGGGGCTGGGGGCAGGCCCGCTTGTTTCTTGCTGACACAAAAAATGCCTGAAATTGGTTAGCGCCCGGTTAAGCCTCTGCGCCATTTCCGCCGCGCGCGGAGCCTTCCCGCGCGCATACCGCAATCTTCGCGGGCAATCCGCATACCGGAAATTGAACCCCTTGCGCGCGGACGCGCGCGCGGCCACATAGAGCCATGCGCGATTCGCATTTCAAAAAGGATTTCCCCATGACACAGGACGCCCTGCCCGCCTGGAACCTCGACAGCCTCTACCCCGGCCCCGATTCGCGGGAATTCACCTCCGCTCTGGAGCGGCTGGAAAAACAGACGGAAGCTTTCGCGGAAAAATGGCGCGGCCGTCTGGCGGAAGCGGACGGAGCGGAACTGGCCGGAGCGATAGAGGAATACGAAGCCCTCTCCGATCTCTCCGGGCGCATCGCCTCCTACGCGTTCCTCTACTATGCGGGCGAAACCACCGATCCGGCCCGCGCCAGCTTCTTCGGCAATGTTCAGGGGCGGCTGACGGAGATCTCCACCCATGCCCTGTTCTTCGAGCTTGAGCTCAACCGCATCGATGACGCGGCCCTGGAAGAAAAGCTGAAGGACAAGCGGCTGGCCCGCTTCGCCCCCTGGCTGGCCGACATCCGCAGGGAGCGCCCCCATCAGCTGGCGGAAGACCTGGAGCGGCTGTTTCACGAAAAATCGCTCACCTCCACGGCGGCCTTCAACCGGCTGTTCGACGAGACAATGGCCGCCCTGCGCTTCGATGTGGATGGCGAGATGATCGGGCAGGAACAGACCCTGGCGCTGCTGCAATCTCCGGACAGGAGCAGGCGCCAGAGCGCCTATGAGGCCCTGGCCCAAACCCTGGCGGACAACATCGCGCTCTTTTCGCGCATCACCAACACCCTGGCGAAGGACCGCCAGATCGAGGACAACTGGCGCAGGTTCTCCGATCCGGCGGACTTCCGCCATCTGGCCAACCGGGTGGAGCCCGAGACCGTGGCGGCGCTCACCGAGGCCGTCACCTCCGCCTATCCGCGTCTGTCGCACCGCTATTACGCCATGAAGGCGCGCTGGCTGGGGCTGGAGAAGCTGGCCGCCTGGGATCGCAACGCGCCCCTGCCGGAAGCGGACACCGCACCCATCCCCTGGGAAGATGCCAAAAGAACGGTGCTGGAGGCCTATGGCGCCTTTCATCCGCCCATGGCCGATCTGGCGAAAGACTTCTTCGAGCGCGCCTGGATCGACGCCCAGCCGAGGCCGGGCAAGCAGGGCGGGGCCTTCGCCCATCCCACCACGCCGTCGGCCAATCCCTTCGTGCTGCTGCATTATCTGGGCAAGCCGCGCGATGTCATGACCCTGGCGCACGAGCTGGGCCACGGGGTGCATCAGCGGCTGGCCGCCGCGCAGGGCCCGCTCATGGCCCCCACGCCGCTGACCCTGGCCGAGACGGCCTCCGTCTTCGGCGAGATGCTCACCTTCCGCTCGCTGCTGGATGAGGCGGAAACGCCCCGGCGGCGCAAGGCCCTGCTGGCCTCCAAGGTGGAGGACATGCTCAACACCGTGGTGCGCCAGATCTCCTTCTATCTCTTCGAGCGCAGGCTGCATCTGGCGGTGCGCGAAAAGGGCGAACAGACGCCCGAGGCGATCGGCGGAATGTGGATGGAGACGCAGGCGGAAAGCCTTGGCCCGGCAGTGGAGCTGCCGCAAGACTACGCCGCCCTGTGGAGCTACATTCCGCACTTCATCCACGCGCCCTTCTACGTCTATGCCTACGCCTTCGGAGATTGCCTTGTTAACGCCCTCTACGCCGAGTATCAGCGAAAGCCCGATGGCTTTCAGGAGAAATACATCGCCCTTCTGGAGGCCGGCGGATCGAAGCCCTATCACGAGCTGCTCGCCGCCTTCGGGCTGGACGCGCGCGATCCGGCTTTCTGGAGCCAGGGGCTTTCGGTCATCGAAGGGCTGATCAACGAACTGGAAGAGCTGGACGCC
>JALUFY010000076.1:3343-5576 GCA_027051995.1 Hyphomicrobiales bacterium | reverse complement strand
TGTGATGCCCGCCCGCGGCGGCCACCTCCAGAGCACGCTTGGCGGCCTCCTGGCCGCGCACGTCGGCCAGATCGGGCGCATCCGCCCGCGCCTCGGCGAGTTTCGGCCGGGGCCGGGACAAGACCTGTGTTCCGCGCACGTGATTGACGATCTGCACCAGGGTCCTGGGGGCCAGCACGTCCACATCCTCGCCGGCCCAGACGGCCTCGGGCCCGTTGGCGCGCGGGCAGATGAGACCGCGGCCTGAGGCATTGGCCGCCATGGCGGCGGGCAGGGCCCCGGCGGTGGGGGCCAGCGAGCCATCCAGCGACAATTCGCCGAGCGCCACATAGCGGTCGAGAAAATTCGCCGGGATGATGCTCATGGCGGACAACAGCGCCAGGGCGATGGGGGCGTCGTAATGGCTGCCCTCCTTGGGCAGATCGGCGGGGGCGAGATTGACGATGACGCGTCTGGCCGGCAGGGCCAGGCCGATGGCGTGCAGGGCGGTGCGCACGCGCTCGCGGCTTTCGGCCACCGCCTTGTCCGGCAGGCCGACGATGATAAAGGCCACGAGACCGGGCGAAAACTGCACCTGCACATCGACAGGCACGGCCTCCACCCCCTGAAACGCCACCGTTGAAACACGCGAGACCATGAGCCCCTCCCTCTTCAATCGCGGGCACCTTACCGCAAGGAACAATACAAATCAAGAACATTCATTGAACATCCGTATACTGAACAAAATCGGGGAAAGGGACGGCTTTTTCCCGCCGCCTCTTGCATCGCGCGCCGATCCGTCCGATATAGGGGGCGGAAGGCTGGCGCGGGCGCGCAACCGGCCCAGCGGGTCAGGTCCGGAAGGAAGCAGCCCAGGCGGAATTCGCGCGGGCCGTTGTCCAGCCTTCCACCTTTTTTCACTCCCCCCGCGCACGGATGTGCGGGGCATGGCCCTGAAGGCGGCGCGGGCGGGCGGCGGATCCCATAGCCCGAAGCGCCGCCGGGAGCTTCAAGGGGGATGAGGATTGAGCGAGCAATCCCCGGACAACGGCGGCAGGGACGAAGGCGGCGCGGCGGCGGCGCCCTATCGCGTGCTGGCGCGCAAATACCGCCCCAGACGCTTCGAGGAACTGGTGGGCCAGGACGCCATGGTGCGCACCCTGACCAACGCCTTCGAGACCGGGCGCATCGCGCAGGGCTTCATGCTCACCGGCGTGCGCGGCATCGGCAAGACCACCACGGCGCGGCTGATCGCGCGGGCGCTCAATTATTCCCTGTCGGACAAGCCCACCGTCAAGATGGACGAAATGGGCGAGCACTGCGAGGCCATTCTGGAATCGCGGCACGTGGACGTGATCGAGATGGACGCGGCCTCGCACACCGGCGTGGACAATATGCGCGAGATCATCGATCAGGTGCGCTACAAGCCCATTTCGGCCCGTTACAAGGTCTATATCATCGACGAGGTGCACATGCTCTCCAAGGCGGCGTTCAACGCGCTGCTGAAGACGCTGGAGGAGCCGCCGGAGCATGTGAAGTTCATCTTCGCCACCACGGAAATCCGCAAGGTGCCGGTCACCGTGCTGTCGCGCTGCCAGCGCTTCGATCTGCGCCGGGTAGAGGCCGCCGTGCTGATGAAGCATCTGGCGCATGTCTGCGAACAGGAGCGGGTGGAGGCCGAGGACGCGGCCCTGCGGCAGATCGCGCGGGCGGCGGAAGGCTCGGTGCGCGACGGGCTCTCGCTGCTCGATCAGGCCATCGCGCACGGCCATGACAGGGTGCGCGCGCAGGACGTTTCGGCCATGCTGGGGCTGGTGGACGCCAGCCGGGTGATCGATCTGTTCGAGGCCGTCATGGGCGGCGATCCGCAAGCGGCGCTGGCCAATCTGGCGGAAAGCCACGCGCTGGGGGCGGAGCCTTCGACTCTTCTGAACGATCTGGCGGCCTTCACCCATCTGGTGACGCGGCTGCGCATCCTGAAGGAAGACGGCGCGGACGCCGCCGTCAGCGAGGAGGAAAGGCGGCGCGGGCTGGAGATGGCGGAAAAGCTCTCCATGCCGGAGCTGACGCGCGCCTGGCAGATGCTGCTGAAAGGCATCGCGGAGGTCAACACGGCGGCAAGGCCCCTGCCGGCGGCGGAAATGGTGCTGATCCGGCTGGCGCACGCCGCCTCCATGCCGCCGCCGGGCGAACTGGCGAAAAAGATACTCGACGGCGGCGGGACGGCGGCGGGGCCCGCGCCCTCGGCTTCATC
>JALUFY010000076.1:0-3333 GCA_027051995.1 Hyphomicrobiales bacterium | reverse complement strand
AGCAAGGATGGCGCGCCCTCCGCCGCGGCGGCGGCTTCCGTGACCGCCTTGCGCGGCGCAGATTCCGCAGAACCGCCATCTCCATCCCCCTGCCCCGCGCCTGCGCCCTCTCCCGCGCCGGGGGCGGCCACGGCGCGCGAGCTGCCACAGCCCCGGACATTCACCGATATCGTGCAACTGGCCGGGGAGATGCGCGATCTGAAGGCCAAGAGCGCCCTGGAGCGGCATGTGCGCCCGGTGCGCGTTTCGCCCGGGCGGCTGGAGGTGGCGCTGGAGGCGGGCGCGCCGGGCGATCTGCCCGGAGAACTGGGACGCAAGCTTATGGCCTGGACGGGGCGGCGCTGGACGGTGATCGTCTCCGACGAGCCGGGCGAAGAGACGATCGCGGCGCAAAAAAAGCGCCAGCGCGATTCGCTGTTCGCCCGCGCCCGGGCGCATCCGGACGTTCAGGCCATTCTGGCGCAATTCCCGCAGGCGCGGATCGTCGGCGCGCGGCCCGCGCCGGGGGCGGACAATCCGGCAAACGAAGAGGATGACGAATGAAAAACCTCGGCAAGATGATGCAGCAGGTTCAGCAGATGCAGGAGCGCATGCAGCTCATGCAGGAGGAGCTTGCGCAAACCAATGTCATGGGCACGGCGGGCGGCGGCATGGTCAGCGTCACGCTTTCCGGCAAGGGCGAGATGAAGGGCGTGGAGATCGACGATTCGCTGCTCAAGCCGGAGGAAAAGGAAATCCTGGAAGACCTGATCATCGCCGCCCACAACGACGCAAAGGCGCGCATGGAGGATCTGGTGGCGCAGAAGATGAAGGAAGCCACCGGCGGAATGGAGCTGCCGCCGGGCATGAACCTGCCTTTCTGATCCGCGTGACGCGGCGCGGGCGGGAGCGGAAACAACGGCCCTGAGCACATGGAACATCATTCGTCGGGAGCGGAAATCGAGCGGGTCATCCAGCTGCTGGCGCGGCTGCCGGGGCTTGGGCCGCGCTCGGCGCGGCGGGCGGCGCTGGCGCTGATGAAGAACCGCCAGAGCCTGCTGGAGCCGCTGGCGCGGGCGCTGGGCGTGGCCGCCGAAGCTGTGCGCACATGCCCCGAATGCGGCAATCTGGACACGAAAGCCCCCTGCGCCATCTGCGCCAGCGCGAAGCGGCGCGGCGATGTCATCTGCGTGGTGGAGGATGTCTCCGATCTGTGGGCGCTGGAGCGCGCCGGGGCGTTCTCCGGCCTGTATCACGTCACCGGCGGGGTGCTTTCGCCCATCGACGGGGTCACACCTGAGGATCTGAACATTCCCGCCCTGGTGGAGCGCGCCGCGCGCGCGGAGGTGAAAGAGGTCATTCTGGCGCTCAACGCCACGGTGGAGGGCCAGACCACGGGCCATTACATCGCCCAGGCGCTGAAGGATTGCGATGTCAAGGTCACCCGGCTGGCGCATGGCGTGCCGGTGGGCGGCGAGCTGGACTATCTCGACGAAGGCACCCTGACGGCGGCGCTGAAGGCCCGAAGCTGACGGCCCCCTGCCCTCTTCCTTCCCATCCAATTGCGGCGCGGCGGCCTACCAGCCGCCGCCGCCTCCGCCGCCTCCGCCGCCGCCGGAGAAACCGCCGCCGCCGGAGCCCGATGAGGACTTTACCGGCATGGCCGATGCCATGTCCTTGCTGATGCCGGAGACGAGGGAAGAGCCGAAATCGCCGATGCCATCCGCCCTGAAGATGCGCCCGCCATACCACGCGGGCCGGTAGAAGGCCGCCGCGCCGCTGGCGGCCGCGGTGGCCAGCCAGGCCTGAAAGGCCTTCGTCCAGGGTTCCTCCAGCCCCAGGGCGATGGCGTAAGGCAGATATTTCTCGAAGGTGGAGATGGACATGCGCGGCGCGCCGGGCAGGTTCAGCCGCTCCGTCTCGGCGGCTTTCAGATACATCCTGAAGCCTTCCAGGGCATCCAGCGCCCTGCGGCCTTCCGGCGTGGGGCGGGGCAGCAGGAACCAGAAGATCATCACCGAGACGGGCAGCGAAAGAATGGCAAGAATGAGCGGCAGATTGTCCAGAATCGAGCGCATGAACCGCGCATCGCCCAGCAAGCCCCGGAATATGCCCATGAAGAGCAGATAGAGAGGGATGCTCAAACCAGCCATCATGAAAATGGCGGCCGCCTTGCCCAGAAGGCCGCCGCGCCGCCAGACGCTTGTGATCATGGAGCCAAAATAGACGGCGAAGCTTGCAAAGGCGATGATGAGAAAAGCGGGCTCGGCCCATTCCTCCCAGGAAGCATTGCTCAGAAAAACGAAGCCCAGCGCCACGGCGATGGCCAGCCCCAGCCCGATGAGGAACCACTTGTGGTTGCGCACCACAAAGACGTTTTCATATTCCCCCGCCAGAATGTTGCGGAAGTTCCCGAGCGCGTCCTTCAAGATCCCCCAGGAATCCCTTGAGATGGAGAAGGTTTCGCCGGATTTGAACAGCTTTTGCATGAGGAGCCTCTCGCCGGGCGGCAGGGAGGCGTCCGGGCGGCGCAGGCGCACCAGCATCGTCTTGCCGCCGGTTTCCTCATTGATGCGGAGATAGCCCTTTGTCGCCAGCGAGGTGATCGCGGCGATGAAGGCGCGCTCGCGGTCGAAGCTCGTGAGACGCTTGTCGCTGTCCAGCCAGGCCACGCCGGCCGGCGAGAGATTCTCCGGCGGCTCCCAGCGCGGGAATATGGCGCCCGGCTCCGGGTCGCGCCCCACCCTGTTCCATATCCAGAGGAAATAGCCCGTTACGCCGAGCGAGCCGAAGAACAGCCACCACAGGCCGATCTGGTCCCAGAGGCGGCGCAGCCGCTTTTGCATCGGCGACGGCTCGGCCACCACGCCCTTGGGGAAGGAGATGGCGATGGTGAAGCCCTCGCGGGCGTCCAGCGGCGCGGTGGTTTCGGCAATGAAAAGCCCCGGCCCGCTGGCCACAACGCGCGCCTGGGCGCGGCGCGTCTTGCCATATCCTCCCAGATAGAGCGCCGAGTTCAGGATGCGCGCGGCCTTCGGCAGATGCACTTCCGCGCGCGCGGCGCGGATGGGAAAGCGCCAGAAATTGCCCGTGACGTTCCAGTAGAGTTCGTCATAATCCTTGAAATAGCGGATCTGGCGCGTCGTGCGGTAGGTGATCGCATAGACATGCACGCCGGTGGAGACAAGCGTCTTCTTGTCACCGATATAGATGCGGGCGTGATTCGACACCGATTTGCGAAACCACGGCTCCGGCGCGCCGTCGCGCAGCACTTTCAGCACCTTGAAGCCCACCTTGCCCCGCGCGCCATCGGCATATTTGAAATAGAGCGGAAAATCCCGGTAGATGCCGTGT
>JALUFY010000075.1:377-5621 GCA_027051995.1 Hyphomicrobiales bacterium | reverse complement strand
CATCGTGGCGCGTCTGCCTTCCGCCGTGGCGCAGCTCTTCGAGCTTGGCCGCACCGGGCAGCTCTCGACCTTCGTCATCATCGGCATCATCATTATGGCGCTGGTGGTCATCGCCTTCATCGTCTTCATGGAGCGCGCCCAGCGGCGCATCCTGATCCAGTATCCCAAGCGCCAGCAGGGCAACAAGATCTATCAGGGCGAGACATCGCATCTGCCGCTGAAGCTGAACACGGCGGGCGTCATTCCGCCCATCTTCGCCTCCTCGCTGCTGCTTCTGCCGATCACGGTGGCCAACTTCATGCAGGGCCAGGGGCCGGAGTGGCTGACCTATATCACCGCGCTGCTGGGGCGCGGGCAGCCGCTGTTCCTGCTGTTCTACGCGGCGCTGATCATCTTCTTCGCCTTCTTCTACACCGCCATCATGTTCGATCCCAAGGACGTGGCCGACAACCTGAAGAAGTATGGCGGCTTCATCCCCGGCATCCGGCCGGGTGAGAAGACGGCGGAATACATCGACTACGTGCTGACGCGCATCACCTTCGTCGGGGCGCTTTATCTGACGGTCGTCTGCCTGCTGCCGGAGGTGCTGACCAGCTATCTGCGCGTGCCGTTCTACTTCGGCGGCACTTCGCTGCTCATCGTAGTCAGCGTGACCATGGACACCGTGGCGCAGATTCAGGGGCATCTGCTGGCGCAGCAGTATGAGGGACTGGTCAAGAAATCGAAACTCAGAGGGAAGAGGAAGAGGTCATCATGAACATCATTCTGTTCGGCCCGCCCGGCGCGGGCAAGGGCACCCAGGCCAAGCGTCTGGAAAAGAGCCGCAAGCTGATCCAGCTGTCCACCGGCGACATGCTGCGCGCCGCCGTCAAGGCCGGCACCGAGTATGGCAAGAAGGCCAAGGACGTGATGGAAAAGGGCGAGCTGGTCACAGACGACATTGTCATCAACATCATCTCCGACCGCCTGGACGAGGCGGACGTGAAGGCCGCCCCCGGCGTGATCTTCGACGGCTTTCCGCGCACCGTGGCGCAGGCCGCCGAGCTGGACAAGATGCTTCAGGCCAAGGGCATGAAGCTCGATGGCGTGATCGTGCTGGACGTGGACGACGACGCCCTGGTGGAGCGCATCACCGGCCGCTACACCTGCGCCAAGTGCGGCAAGGGCTATCACGACACGTTCGAGAAGCCGAAGACCGAGGGCGTCTGCGACGAATGCGGCGGCACGGAGTTCACCCGCCGCGCCGACGACAACGAAGAGACCGTGCGCTCGCGTCTTGGCGCCTATCACGCGCAGACCTCTCCGCTGATCGATTATTACGCGGACAAGGGCATCGTCAAAAAGGTCAACGGCATGGCCGGCATCGACCATGTGACGAAGGAAATCGAGGAGGTGCTGGATACCCTGGCCTGAATCGCGTTCCCCTTTGGCGCGGGCCTGAAATCGCCGCTTGACGGAATCGTCCGGGCGGCTTAGAAGGTGCCTTCCAAAGGTGTTCGGGATTCCAGCTCTCCGCGCCGCGCGTCTCGCAGCAGCGAGCCGGGCAGGGCAGGGGGCTTTTGCTCATGCTTCGGGCAGGACGGGATCAGCTCTGAACAGGCAAACCATGCTCCCGGGCGGGCTGTTCCGCCGGGAGCGTCAAATGTGTGAGGCAAGGAAGTGGCCCGTATCGCAGGCGTCAACATACCGACGAACAAGCGCGTCGTCATCGCGCTTCAGTATATTCACGGCATTGGCCCGAAATTCGCGAAGGACATTTGCGAAAAGGTGGGGATCGAGGATTCGCGGCGCGTCAACGAGCTGTCGGATTCCGAGGTCATCCAGATCCGCGAAACCATCGACAACGATTATGTCGTGGAAGGCGATCTGCGCCGCCAGACGGCCATGAACATCAAGCGTCTGATGGATCTGGGCTGCTACCGTGGCCTGCGTCACCGCCGCGGCCTGCCCGTTCGCGGCCAGCGCACCCACACCAACGCCCGCACCCGCAAGGGGCCGGCCAAGCCGATCGCGGGCAAGAAGAAGTAATCACGCCGGCCCCTTGGGCCGGTCATGTGCGAGTTTTCGCGGGGAGCCGGGGATTGAGCCCGGTTCCGCGCAAGGGATCAGAATTCAGGGAACAGGCAATCCATGGCACGGGATACCACACGCGTCCGCCGCAGGGAGCGCAAGAACGTCACCACCGGCGTGGCGCACGTCAACGCGACGTTCAACAACACGATGGTCACCATCACTGATGTGCAGGGCAACGCCATCAGCTGGTCAACGGCCGGCAAGATGGGCTTCAAGGGGTCGCGCAAGTCCACCCCCTACGCCGCCCAGCTGACCGCCGAGGACGCCGCCAAGGCGGCCATGGAGCACGGCATGAAGACCATCGAGGTGGAGGTCTGCGGGCCAGGCTCGGGGCGTGAATCGGCGCTGCGGGCGCTTCAGGCGGCGGGTCTTCAGGTGACGGCCATCCGCGACGTGACGCCGATCCCGCACAACGGCACGCGCCCGCGCAAGCGCCGCCGGGTCTGATCTCATCAGCTCCGCCGCATGGACTCCTCTTGGGAGGCCGGCGGCGGGCGGGGCAGGGGCGCGCCATGATGCAATGGCGCATGAGGCCCCTTTCCCCGCAACGGACGAAACAGGAATTTTCCGCCATGTCCGCCAAAGGGGCGGGGGCGGAACATCCAGGCAGGATGCTATCGACATGCAGCAGGTCAATCAGAAGAACTGGCAGGAACTGATCAAGCCGACGAAGCTTGAGGTCATTCCCGGGCGCGATCCGGAGAAGGTGGCGAAGATCACGGCTGAGCCGCTGGAGCGCGGCTTCGGCATGACGCTGGGCAACGCCCTGCGCCGGGTGCTTTTGTCGTCGCTGCAGGGCGCGGCGGTGACCTCCATGCAGATCGACGGCGTTCTGCACGAGTTCTCCTCCATCGCCGGGGTGCGCGAGGACGTCACCGACATCGTGCTCAACATGAAGGAAATCTCCTTCCGCATGCATGCCGAGGGGCCGCGGCGGGTAACCCTGAAGAAGCAGGGCCCGGGCGTGGTCACCGCCGGCGACATCGAGGAGACGGCGGACGTCGAGGTGCTGAACAAGGATCACGTCATCTGCACCTTGGACGAGGGCGTGGAAATCCGCATGGAGCTGACGGTCAACTCCGGCAAGGGCTATGTGCCCGCCGATCGCAACCGCCCGGAGGATGCGCCCATCGGCCTGATCTCCATCGATTCGCTCTATTCGCCGGTCAAGCGCGTCTCCTACAAGGTGGAGAACACCCGTGAGGGCCAGGTGCTGGATTATGACAAGCTGACCCTGACGGTGGAAACCGACGGCTCCGTGACGCCGGAAGACGCCGTGGCCTACGCCGCGCGCATCCTGCAGGATCAGTTGCAGATCTTCATCAATTTCGAGGAGCCTGCGCAGCAGGCCGTCGAGGAAGAGAAGCCGGAGCTGGAGTTCAACGCCGCGCTGCTGAAGAAGGTGGACGAGCTGGAGCTCTCCGTGCGCTCGGCCAACTGCCTGAAGAACGACAACATCGTCTATATCGGCGACCTGATCCAGAAGACGGAAGCGGAGATGCTGCGCACGCCGAATTTCGGCCGCAAGTCGCTGAACGAGATCAAGGAGGTGCTGGCGCAGATGGGCCTGCATCTGGGCATGGAAGTGCCGAACTGGCCGCCGGAGAACATCGAAGAGCTGGCCAAGAAATACGACAGCAATTACTAGGACAAAAGAGCCGACGGCTTTTCAGGAGTTTGGAACAATGCGTCACAGGAAGCAGGGGCGGAAATTCAACCGCACCCACGAACATCGCAAGGCCATGTTCGCCAATCTGGCGGCGGCGCTCATCAAGCATGAACAGATTGTCACGACCCTGCCCAAGGCCAAGGATCTGCGCCGGGTGATGGACAAGTTTATCACGCTGGCCAAGAAGGGCGATCTGAATTCCCGCCGCATCGCCATCGGGCGGCTTCAGGGCAAACAGGAAGAGGCGAAAAAGCTCTTCGAGGTTCTGGGGCCCCGCTACAAGGAGCGAAACGGTGGCTATACCCGCGTTTTGAAGGCCGGTTTCCGCTTTGGCGACAACGCGCCGATGGCGGTGATCGAGCTGGTGGACCGCGACCCGGAGGCCAAGGGCGCCGAAGACCGCGCCCGCGCCGAGACCGAAGGCGAAGAGGTGGTGGAAGCCACCGAGTAAGCCTCAAACCGCTTGCGGATGATATCCGGAAGGCTCCGCGCAGACCGCGCGGGGCCTTTTTGCGTCAGGTTCTTTGCGCCGCCGTCCGGATCATGGGCGCCGCGCCGCCTGTGACAGAAAAGCAACACCCGGGGGCTTTCTGTCCGGCGGGCGCGAAAATGCCACTTTCTTTCCTCTTTCCGCCCCAATAGAGAAATAGCCTGTTTTTCAATC
This sequence comes from Hyphomicrobiales bacterium, assembly GCA_027051995.1. Taxonomy (GTDB): domain Bacteria; phylum Pseudomonadota; class Alphaproteobacteria; order Rhizobiales; family Aestuariivirgaceae; genus Thermopetrobacter. The sequence continues at coordinate 1,215 of JALUFY010000075.1, read as the reverse complement.
ACACGGACAGGCCCGGTTCGGGTCTTGTGAAAGAGTTTGACCGGCGAAGGGGCGAGGGCCGGATAGACTTGCCTGCTGGATTGAAAGGCGCGGGAGCCCGGGAACGCCCGGGAGGATGGCAACAACAAGGATAAAATGGGCGAGACACGATGACCAGCAAGGTGAAAATCGACAAGAGCAGGCTTCCCAGCCGCCATGTGACGGAAGGGCCGGAGCACGCGCCGCACCGCTCCTACTATTACGCCATGGGCCTGACCGACGAGGAAATCCATCAGCCCATCATCGGCGTCGCCACCAGCTGGAACGAGGCCGCCCCCTGCAACATCTCGCTCATGCGCCAGGCCCAGGCCGTCAAGAAGGGCGTGGCCGCCGCCGGAGGGACGCCGCGCGAATTCACCACCATCACCGTCACCGACGGTATCGCCATGGGGCATGAGGGCATGAAGTCCTCGCTCGTCTCGCGCGAGGTCATCGCCGATTCGGTGGAGCTGACCATGCGCGGCCACTGCTATGATGCGCTCGTCGGCATCGCCGGCTGTGACAAGTCGCTGCCCGGCATGATGATGGCCATGCTGCGGCTCAACGTGCCGTCGGTTTTCATCTACGGCGGCTCCATCCTGCCCGGCACCTTCAAGGGCCGGCCGGTCACCGTGCAGGACATCTTCGAGGCCGTGGGCAAGTATTCCGTCGGCGAGTTGTCCGATGAAGACCTCCACGAGCTGGAAACGAAGGCCTGCCCCTCGTCGGGCTCCTGCGGGGCGCAGTTCACCGCCAACACCATGGCCACGGTGTCGGAGGCCATCGGCCTGGCGCTGCCCTATTCGGCCGGCCCTTGAAG
>JALUFY010000075.1:0-367 GCA_027051995.1 Hyphomicrobiales bacterium | reverse complement strand
GCATCTGCCGGCCATCGCTAACGAGGTGGGCATCGATTTCGACATTTTCGACGTGGCCGAGATCTACCGCCGCACGCCCTATATCGCCGACCTCAAGCCGGGCGGCAAATACGTCGCCAAGGACTGGTTCGAGGCCGGCGGCGTGCCGCTTCTGATGAAGACGCTGCTCGATCACGGCTTCATGCATGGCGACTGCCTGACGGTGTCCGGCAAGACCATCGCCGAGAACATGGAAAAGGTGGCCTGGAACGATCAGCAGGACGTGGTCTATCCGGCCAACAATCCCATTTCGCCCACCGGCGGCGTCGTCGGTCTGAAGGGCTCGCTGGCCCCGGACGGGGCCATCGTCAAGGTGGCGGGCATGAAA
>JALUFY010000074.1:3848-5623 GCA_027051995.1 Hyphomicrobiales bacterium | reverse complement strand
CCCCCCGCCGGATGAACGGCGGGGGGCGGGGAGGCCCAGATGAGGATGCCGAAGACGATGACGCAGGCGGTGAGCCACAGGGCGAGGAACATATAGAGGCGTATCTGCCGCCGCCGCGTGTCCCCGCCATAGGCGCCGGACATGACGCGCCGGTTCATGCGCCACGCCGTGGCGAGGTTGCGCATCAGAAAAAGCGGGCTGTTGACCGCCGGATTGTCCGCCTGTTCGCGCATCAGCGCCCGCCCGCCGGGGGAGCGCCGGGCGCCGCCGTGATACCACCAGCTCAGGGCGATCAGCGGCGCGATCATCACCGCAAGGGCGAAGAACAGATAGATATCCATGTGAACCGGATCAGTCAGCCATAGCCGGAAAGCCTCAAGCATGTCTTTCTCCATGCCGCAACGCCCCGCGCCAGTGTCCCCCGCCTTTGCGCGACAGTCAAGCCTTGCGCGCGCATCCGCCCTTTGCGCCTTGTCTCCAAACCCGGTAAAAAGAGCCGGGAAAAACACAGGACACAGGGACAACAGGGAGGCTCCCATGAAGAAAAGACTTGCGATACTGGCCGCCGCGGGCGCGCTGATGCTCTCGGTTCCGGCCCATGCGATGGAAGTCAAGATCGGCTTCCTTGGCGGATTCACCGGCCCCATCGAGAGCATGGTTCCGCCCATCGCCAGCGGCGCGAAGCTGGCCATCAAGGATGTCAACGCCGCGGGCGGCGTGCTGGGCGGCATGAAGGTGGCCATGCCCTCCGGCGACACCACCTGCGCCGACGCCACCAAGGCCGCCGACGCCGCCGACCGCCTGGTCAATTCGCAGAAGGTGACGGCGCTGGTGGGAGCATTGTGCTCCGGGGCTACCATCTCGGCGGCCAACAACGCCGCCATCCCCGGCGGCGCGGTGATGATCTCCCCGGCCTCCACCTCGCCGGCCCTGACCGCCCTGAAGGACAGGGATCTGGTCTTTCGCACCGTGCCGTCCGACGCCTTTCAGGGCCAGCAAATGGCCAGGCTGATCAAGGCGAAAGGCATCGATACCATCGCCATCACCTATGTGAACAACGATTACGGCAAGGGCTTCGCCGCCTCCCTCAAGGCCGCCTTCGAGAAGCTGGGCGGGACGGTGGCGGCCTCCGAGGCGCACGAGGACAAGAAGGCCGACTACCGCGCCGAGCTGGGCTCGCTGGAATCCTCCGGGGCCGATACCCTGGTGGTGCTGGCCTACGCCAACAGCTCCGGCGAAGTCATCCTGCGACAGGCCATCGAGGGCGGCAACTTCACCCGCTTCGTGCTCGGCGACGGCATGGTCTCCGACGCCCTGGTCAAGGCCATCGGCGCGGACAACCTCAAGGACGCTTTCGGCACCAAGCCCGGCGCGCCAAAGGCGGCCGGCGCGGATATTTTCGCCAAAATCGCCAAGGCGGGCGGCATAGACCCCAAGGCCATCTTCGCCGCTCAGGCCTATGACGCCGCCTTCCTGCTGGCCCTGGCCATCGAGAAGAACGGCAAGCCGGGCCGCGAGGGGCTGAACAAGGCCCTGCGCGAAGTCGCCACCGCTCCCGGCGAGGTCATCCTGCCCGGCGAGTTCGCCAAGGCCAGGAAGCTCATCGCCGCCGGCAAGGACATCAACTATGAAGGCGCGGCGGGCTCCCACGAGTTCGACGCAGCCGGAGACGTGCCCGGCGTCATCGTCGAGATGAAGATCAAGGACGGCAAGTTCGTCGAGGCCGGCGTCATCAAGTAGGGCAGGGCGCATTCGCACCCGAGAGCTTTTTGAGC
>JALUFY010000074.1:0-3838 GCA_027051995.1 Hyphomicrobiales bacterium | reverse complement strand
CGCCTGTCGGCATCGGGCTTCACTTCTCCCGCTTTCCCGCATCATTCCCCGGCATGGCCAGATGCAGGCGGCGGGCCAGCTTCGGATAGCGGCGGTGAAGCCACACCACGAGCCTGCGCCGGGCCCTGCGCACGGCGGGGATGTCGTAGGAAAGGACGGCCAGCCCCAGGGGAATCATCCAGAATCCGAGAACGGGCAGAAAGCCCAGCAGGCCGCCGATGATCAGCAGAACGCCGACGGCGATGCGCCCCGGCCTGTGGCCGGGCAGGGGGATTCGCCATTTGCCGATGCGGATGTCCTTCATGCGCCTGTCATATGTCCTTTCCGGCCTTCCGGCGGATGCGCCACGGTCATGCAAATGGCCCCTTGGCCCCCGCGATGCAAGGGCGGCGAAAAAATAAGCCGGGCTGGCAAAAACCCCTTTGACAGACCCCCGCCTTTTGCTTATACGCAATGCCCATGTTCCCCGGTAGCTCAGTTGGTAGAGCAAGCGGCTGTTAACCGCTGGGTCGCTGGTTCGAGTCCGGCCCGGGGAGCCATTTTCTCACATACGGCAGGAAAAAAGGCGAAAAGCCGCGAGAGCTTTCCGCCTTGTTTTTTGCGCTTCATTCAGTTTAGCGCAGCAGATGCGCCACGCCATCATCATCGAGCAGGATGGACGCCGTCTCGCCCTTTTCCATGTCCACCGGGCTGGCGAATGGATGGAAGGCCTGATGCCAGTGGCTTTGCCCGCCCGGCGCGTTGCTCACCATCTGATCATTCAGTTGCAGCTCGAACCAGCTCAGCAGGCCATGCGCCCGCCCGCCATGAGTCACTGGCATGGCCACCTCGGCGGCCTCCAGGTCGCGCCCGTAGTCATAGGTGCGCAAAAGGGCGGGGCGGGTCAGCATGTCGGCCCCGAAGCAGTCCGCCCGCGCCGGAAAATAGCCCTGCGTGGCGTAGGCGTTCAGCGGCGACATGTCGACGCCGAAAATGTCGCCCACATGGTTCTGCCCGTAAATGACTTCCGAGGAGACGATGGCCCCGAACTGGCGGATTTCATTGGGCAGGATCAGCGTATCCGGCCCCATGATGCGCCGGATGTCGCGGGCGATGGGGTGGAAACCCTCGCCGATGACGCCGCAGTCCACCGTTTCGGTGAAGATCACATCCGGGTTTTCCGGCATCAGCCCCTGATCGATGGCCATGGTCGAGGACATGGGTAAAAGCGCGATGCGCTCGCTCAGGCCCGCCCGGTGAATGGTCTCGATGGCCACCTGCGCCATGGCGTGGTTCATCTCGCAGGCGATAATGCGTTCCGCACCCGCGCGGGCGAAAAGAATGGAAATGATGCCCGATCCCGCGCCGATCTCTACCACCGTCTTGCCCTTCAGATCGAGCCCGGAGATGGCCCGCGCGATGGCCGTGTTGCGCGCCTTGTCGTTCAGCATGGCGTAATGCCATGCCGGGAAGGGCCGCTTGCCGCCCGCCGGTTTTGGCAGATTGAGCCCTTTCAGGGCCGTCCGCCGCGCATTCGTGGAAATTCTGACGTTCCGCCGCGCCGCCATGTTCCTGATCCTCCTTGGATGACAGTATTGAAACCCCTTGTGACAGGCGAAATCTATACAACCCATCACAACTTTAAGTTAAATTTTCCTTTCCCGCGTAAGAATATTTTAACCAGACGGCGCGGTTTCCGGTGATAATTGTGCGCATATGGTTAAGAGCGCCCGTCATTTCGCCGTAAATGGCTGTATATTAACGTGTTGTTGGGATTCCCTGCCTATTCTCATCCCCGGTGATTGCCCGTGACATCAAATTGCGTCTCCGCGAAAAGCGGCGGCGGGCAGGGTTGGGAATATGGAACAGCAAAGCTTGTGGATATCGAGAGGGCGGCTTGAAGGCGTCACCAGCGCCGCCGCGCAGGACGGCGAAAGGGTTGACCGGCTGCTTGCCGATGGCGACGTGCAGGTCCTGCTCTCCAACAGCAGCATCACCATCCGCTGGCACCTTTTCGCGCCCAACTGGTCATCGCTCTATTATCTGCTGGAATGGCTGCCCGGCCAGGACGGCCCCTGCCGGCTGGAATACTTCGCCGCCGGCTGGTTCACCGAAGATTATGACGAGGTGGCCCGCGCCATGCCGCGCATCCGCCAGCTTATGGACAAGTCCGACGTCTTCCTGCGTTCGCGCGTTTTCATCAAGCCATCGGACATGAATCTCGGCATGGCGCCAAGCCTGTTGCAGGATGTGCTGATGAAGAAGCAGGCCCCTTCGGAATATGGCGTGGATTGCGTCGAGGATCCCGAAACCCATACCTTCAAGGTCGCCCGCATTGGTGAGCGCACGCCCATCGCCCAGCGCTGGGGCATGACGCCGGTGTGCTTTCCCTGCATGAACGGCAACGACTATGACCAGCTCGTCTCCAGCATCTATCCGCAGGTGCTCAAGACCGGCGAGGCCCATTACGATCACGTTTACGCCGCCATGCAGGAAAACGACGGCCGCGTCTCCTGGGTGCCCTATCAGCGCGTCGTTCTGCCCAAGGTCTTCCGCGATGGCTCGAAGGGCGTGCGCGTCGTCTCGCAGATCGCCCCGGTGGACATCCGCGTCATCTGAACCGCGTTCTCACCCGTCCCTGGGCCCGTCCGGTTTCGCCATCCATCTGATAATGAGCATGGCCACCGGCAGCCAGCCCGCGCCAGCGATGACATAGAACAGAAGATGCGTGTATCCCGGCCTTTGCGCGCCAAAGACGATCGCGCCCACGGCCATCATGACCAGGGCGTAGATCACCAGCCAGCCGAAGGTCAGGATCACGCCAACGAAATTCCGCGCCCGCCTGTTCATCAGTATCCGAGCCTCGCAAGGCGGCTGTCTATGCCCGCCGCATAGGAGATGCCGCAGATCAGCACATGGGTGAGATGCGGATATATCAGATAGACGTCGCGGCGCACATCGAAAAACGCGCCGGAATCGAATTCCGGTCTGAGCGCGGCGTAGGCGCTGAAAAAGGCGGAGCCAGCCGTGCCGAACATGGTCATGAAGGCCAGGTCGTATTCCGGATGGCCGTAATAGATGGCCGGATCGATGAAGGCCGCCACCTTGCCGCCGGAGGCGATGACGTTGCCGCCCCAGATGTCGCCATGCAGCAGCGCCGGATGGGCGGGCTCTTCGATATAGTCTTCCAGATGGCCGCAAAAGCGCTCGATGCGCCCCAGCAGCGCCGATGACAGCCCGGCCCGTTCATGCGCCAGCCGCGCCATGAACATCAGCCGCTGTTCGCGGAAGAAGTCCACCCAGCGCTCCGTCCGCGGATTGGGCTGGGGCAGGGGGCCTATGGTGGTGTCGAAGTCCAGCCCGAAAAACAGCTGGCGCCTGCCGTGCATGGCAGCCAGCAGTTCCGCCATGTGCCGCTCCACGGATGCGCCCATGCCGCCGGACCCGGCGATGTGATCCATGACCAGCAGATCAGGTTCGCTCAGATGCACCCCGGGCACGGGAATTTCGCCCGCCAGCCGCTTCAGCATCCGCCCCTCGATAAGCAGATGATCCGGCCCGGGGCCGCGCCCGTGCTTGGCCACGACGCGCCGCCCATCCGCCAGCTCCACCACGTCAAGGGACAGCCCGTAACTGCCCGAAAGCGGCGAAACCCCGCGCACCGGGACGCCCAGCGCTTTTTCAATGCGATGTGCAAGTTCCCTGCTCATGTGCAATGTCTAGCGCCAAACCCCACCCCGGGCCAGCCCCGCGTGCCTTATGTCATCGCCTGATCCAGATCGGCGATCAGATCCCCGGCATCCTCGATGCCGATGGACAGGCGGATCACCTCCGGCCCGGCGCCCGCCGCCACGAGCTG
>JALUFY010000073.1:3725-5641 GCA_027051995.1 Hyphomicrobiales bacterium | reverse complement strand
CGGTGACGGATTTCCCGTCACCGGCCACGTCGGCCCATTTGGCGATGAGGCCATAGACGGCGTCGGGCTCGTCCATGGCGCGGGTCATCAGGGTGTCGAAAAGCATTTCCAGCCCGTCCGCCGGGTCGCCCTTGAGGATGAAGGGATTGAGGCTGTCGAAACTGGTCAGCCCGGATGTGCCAACGGTGACGATGCGCCCGCCCTTGGGCGCGTCCGGATTGACGTAATCGAAGTGCCTGAAATCCGCCGGGTATTTCAGATCGCCAAAGGCGGAGAGGCCATGACGGGGCGCGGCGGAGGCGGAAGGGGCGGTCAAGGCCCCAGCGAGGGCGGCGAAAGCGGCCGCCAGTCCGGAAATTGCGCGAAACCGTCCGGCCATGTCACTTCGTCTTCCCGATGTATCCCAGATCACGCAGGAAGACGGACAGATGCATGGGGAAGGACATCTTCATGCGCGGAACGGGGCATCGGCCCTCTCCGTCTTCTTCCAGCGGGCACCAATCCAGAGCCTGCAACGAGGCATGGCGAAGCATGTAGCGCCAGGTTTTCGGGCCTTCGCCCAGCAGCAGGCCGAGAGCCACGTATCCGGCCAGATAGCCGTTGAGCGGCTCCCTATCGCGGCGGGCCTGTTTCAGCATTTTCGCGATGCGCGCCTTTTCCCTTTTCAGCAGCGGGCGGAACGCGGGCTTGCGGGTCAGATTCACACGCTGGCCATCGCGCACGCCAAGGATGAGCGGCGGAGCGTAGCTGCACGCATAGCAGCCGTAGGCATAGAGAAAGTTGTCATCCTGGACGAAAATTTCCGCCAAGCCGTCGCCATCCAGATCCTTTGGCTTTGCGGCGGCGCCGTCATGTTCGCCGAGGCTGATGACGCGCCAGGGGCCGGAGGCGCCCCCCGGCGGAGCGTAGACGGCGCGGATCATTTCACAGCAGTGCGCGCCGCCGCTGTAGCCTTCGATCACGACTTCCGGCTGGGCATTGCCGGGATCCATTTCGGCGAAAAAGACTTCAGGCGTGCCCATTATCTCCTTGAAGTCAACCACCGCCGTCTTGCGGCCTTTCCAGTAGACCGCGACGGTGGATTTCATGATCTCCACGGCCTCGCCATCATCGCCGGGGTATGTGGCGACAACCCTGATGTCTCCATGTGTCCAGGTTCTGGTTCCGGCCCCGGCCAGGGCGGAATGCGCCGCCATGGCGAGGAGTAGGGCGAAAAGACGCAATGATCCGTGAAGCATGGCTCTATCTCTCACCTCCCTTGATTTTCGCCGCCTTCGCTTCGTCCCACCACCAGATATCGGGGAAGCCGACGGAAAAGTCGGGGATTTTCGCGGGCTTGCCGAAGCGGTTCCAGCGGGCGGTGCGCTCATAGGTGATGTGCCAGGTGGGCACGACGTAATGGTTCCACATGAGCACCCGGTCCAGGGCGCGGGTGGCGGCGACGAGGTCATCGCGGGTTTTGGCGAAGATGATCTCGTTGATCAGCTCGTCCACCGCCTCGTTCCTGATGCCCGCGTAATTGCGCGAGCCGGGGCGGTCCGCCGCCTTCGATCCCCAGTAGTTGCGCTGTTCGTTGCCCGGCGAGAGCGATTCCCCCCAGCCGGCGACGATGATGTCGAAATCGAAATTTTTCACCCGCCGTTCGTATTGCGCCGAATCGACGGTGCGCACGCTGGCCTGGATGCCAATGCGCCGCAGGTTGCGGATATAGGGCAGAACGATGCGCTCGAAGGCGGGCGAGACGAGCAGGAACTCCACCTTCAGCGGCTCGCCCCTGGCATTGCGCAACGCGCCCTTGCCATCCAGCTTCCAGCCCGCCGCCATGAGCAGGCGCATGGCCTTGCGCAGATTGTTTCTGGTGTCCGCCGGGGTCTTGTTGACCGGGTTTTTGTATTCCTTCGTGAAAACCTCCGGCG
>JALUFY010000073.1:0-3715 GCA_027051995.1 Hyphomicrobiales bacterium | reverse complement strand
CGTTGGCCCATTCGAAATCGTAGGCGTAGTTGAAGGCCTCGCGGACGCGCGGATCGGCGAATTTCCCGCGCCGCAGGTTGAAGACGAAGGCCTGCATGCCGCGCGAGTTCTTCAGCTCGAACTTCTCCAGCACCACGTCGCCGCGCCGCACCGCCGGGAAGTCATAGGCCGTGGCCCAGGACTTGGAATTGTTTTCGTCGCGCCAGTCATACTGATCGGCCTTGAAGGCCTCCAGCGCCACGGTGTCATCGCGGAAATAGACGATCTCTATTTCGTCGAAATTGTCATAACCCGCATTGACCGGCAGATCCGCGCCCCAGTAGTTCTTCACCCGCTCCAGCACCAGAGATTCGCCGGGCTTGACGGATTTCACGCGATAGGCGGCGGAGCCCAGCGGCGGCTCCAGCGTGACATCGAGCAGGGAGCGCTGGCGGCCCTTCGCGTCCTTCCCCGTCCACCAGTGCCTGGGCAGCACCGGCATCTGGCCGGTGATCTGGGGCAATTCGCGGTTTCCCCTGGCGGAGAAGACAAAGCGCACCTCGTGCTCCGCAGTCTGCTCCACCCTGGCGATATTGCCGTAATAGAAATTGTAGAAGGGATGGGCCTTTTTCAGATTTTCCATGGACCAGATGATGTCGTCCACTGTGACCGGCGTTCCGTCATGAAAGCGGGCCTTTTCGCGCAGCCGGTAGGCGACGAAGGAGAAATCCTCCGGATAGGCCATGGATTCGGCGATGAGGCCGTATTCCGACGCCGGTTCGTCCAGCGCGGGCTTGATGAGTTTGTCGTAGATGGAGCCGATGGAGCCGGCCGCCTCGCCCTTGTAGGTATAGGGGTTGAGGCTGTCGAAGGAGCCAACCGCGTGAATGCGCACCCGTCCGCCCTTTGGCGCGTCCGGCCGGACATAATCGAAATGGCCGAAATCCGCCGCGTATTTCAGATCGCCGAAAAGCGACAGTCCGTGACGCCAGACGAGCCCGGATGACGCGGCGGCGGAGACGCCGATGACGCGCAGGCCGGACAGGCCGGTCAGGGCCAGAAGACTCTTGAGCATGGCGCGGCGGGAAATGATCATGGCTGCCATTGTTCCTGTTTTTCGATGAAGGCCTGTTCACGGGAACTATACAAAAAGAAAACGCCGGCGGAAGGCCCGCCGGCGTTAATTCATGGTCAGATTGCCAAAGGATGGCTATTTCGCCGTCTTGAGATAGGCGATGATATTGGCGATGTCGGCGGGTTTCTTCAGGCCGCCGAAGGACATCTTGTTCTTGGGCACGAAGCCCTTGGGATCAGCCAGATACTTTTTCAGGTTCTCCTCCGTCCACACCAGGCCTTCCGCGCCCTTGGCCTTCATGGCGTCGGAATACCTGAAGCCCTCGACGGAGGCCGTCTTGCGGCCCACCACACCCTTCAGATAGGGGCCGACCTTGTTCTTTTCCTTGTCCGCGTAATGGCAGGCCTTGCATTTCTTGAAGACCTTGGCGCCTGCCGCGGGATCGCCCGCGCCAGCGGCCGCCGGGGCGGCGGGGGCTTCGGCCGTCTTGGTTTCTTCAGCCGGTTTGGCCTGCCCGGCGGGCTTTGTCTCGGCCGGTTTGGTTTCCGCCGGCTTTGCTTCAGCCTGCCTTGTTTCCGTCTTCGCGGGCTCGGAAGGCTTGGCGGCCCCGGTCTTTTCCGTTCCCGCTGGCTTGGCCGGAGCGGCGGCCTCCTGGGCGGCGGGAGCGGGCGGTTCGGAGAAAATCAGGCCGGCGAAGCCGCGCAGCACGAAGATCAGCAGCAGCGTCAGCGCCAGCGACACGGCGATGTTTACAAGGGCTCTCATGGTCATGGCGTGGTTTTTCCGTTTGTTGCGGCGGGCTCCCCGGCGGGCCGTCCGCCTCGTTTTTGCGCGGGAGCGCGATTTCCGCGTGGAAAGTAAAGGTTTTGCGCGCGCTTCGCAATATGTATAAGAACCGGGCTGCCCATTGGCGCCAATCCCGCGCCGGCGGGCGCATCCAGAGAGCGCACGGACATGAACAGCATCATTCTCATCCCCGCCCGCATGGGCTCGTCGCGCCTGCCGGGCAAGCCGCTGGCTGAAATCGCCGGGCTGCCGATGATCGCGCAGGTGGTGAAGCGCGGCCGGCAAGCCCGTCTCGGGCCGGTTCTGGTGGCGGCGGCTGAAGAGGAGATCGCCAAGGCCGTGCGGGCGGCGGGCGGCGAGGCGGTGCTGACCGATCCGGCGCTGCCATCGGGCTCGGACCGCATCGCGGCGGCGCTGGCGCAATATGATCCCGAGGGGCGTTATGACGTGATCATCAACCTTCAGGGCGATCTGCCAGTGATTGATCCGGGGGACATCCGCCGCTGCGCGCGGGCGCTGGAGGAGACGGACGCCGACATCGCCACCCTGGCCGCGCCGGTCACCAGCGCGGAGGAAGAGGCCAGCCCCAACGTGGTGAAGGCCATCGCGCCGCTGGCGGAGCACGGCATCGCCCTGGCGGAGGATTTCCGCCGCGAGGTGGAGCCCGGCGCGGGGCCGTATTTTCACCATGTCGGCATCTATGCCTACCGGCGCGGGGCGCTGGAGCGGTTTGTCGCCCTGCCCCCGTCGCGGCGCGAGACGCAGCGCAAACTGGAACAGATGCGGGCGCTGGATAATGGCATGCGCATCGCCGTGGCGCGGGTGGCGCAAGCGCCCTTCGGCGTGGATACCCAGGAAGACCTGGTGCGGGCGCGCCGGATACTGCAAGGGGAAGGGGGTGAGTCATGACGAAAACGAACATCATCGCCTATCAGGGCGAGCCGGGGGCCAATTCGCACATCGCCTGCCGCAATGTCTATCCGGAGATGGAGCCCATGGCCTGCCACACCTTCGAGGGGGCCTTCGCCGCCGTGCGCGAGGGCAAGGCCGATCTGGCGATGATCCCGGTGGAGAACACCCTGGCCGGGCGGGTGGCGGACATCCACTACCTGATCCCGATTTCCAATCTGCACATCATTGGCGAATACTTCCTGCCCATTCATCACCAGCTCATGGCCCTGCCCGGCGTGAAGCTGGCGGACATCAAGAGCGTGCATTCGCATGTGCACGCGCTTGGCCAGTGCCGGGATCTGATCCGCGAGCTGGGCATCGAGGCGGTGGTGGCCGGAGACACCGCCGGGGCGGCGCGCGAAGTGGCCGAGCGGGGCAACCCGGAGGAGGCGGCCATCGCCCCGGAGCTGGCGGCGGAGATCTACGGGCTGAACATCCTGCGCCGCGACATCGAGGACGAGGCGCATAACACGACGCGCTTTCTCATCATGGCGCGCGAGCCGCTGGACATCGCGCCGGAGGCGGGGCCGCTGGTCACCTCCTTCGTCTTCCGGGTGCGCAACGTGCCCGCCGCGCTCTACAAGGCGCTGGGCGGCTTCGCCACCAACGGGGTGAACATGACCAAGCTGGAGTCCTATCAGATCGGCGGGCGCTTCACGGCCACGCAGTTCTACGCCGATGTGGAGGGCCACCCCGAAGAGCGCCCGTTGCGACTGGCGCTGGAGGAGCTGGATTTCTTCACCTCCTGCGTGAAGATGCTGGGCACCTACCCGGCGGCGCCGCAGCGGGCCGAGCTGGCGGCGGCGGACGACGAGGAAGATGTCACGGCCTGCGAAGGGACGTGACCTCGCCGCCGCCGGAGGCCTCGATGCGCGTCATGGCGGCCCGCAAGGGCTCGATGGCCACGCGCATGTGATGGCCGTT
>JALUFY010000072.1 GCA_027051995.1 Hyphomicrobiales bacterium | reverse complement strand
CCCCGGCGCGCCCACCAACCCCACCGTCTTGCAGCGCCCCCCGCCCCAGGTTGCCGGGATGTCGGCCACCAGTTTCAGGGTCTCCGAATCGAAGACCTTGATGCCGCCCGGCTTGTAGTTGGAGACGGCCACCAGCGTCCCGTCGTCGGAGATCGCCCCGCCGATGGAGTTGCCCGCCTGCATGACGCGCCCGGCGATATACTGCTCCAGAATATCGATCTTGGTCAGCCCGCCGTCGCGGCCGAAGACATAGGCGTATTTCTCGTCGCGCGAATAGACCACCGAGGCGTGAGACAGATCGCCAAGCCCCTTGACGCGGCCCAGAAGCTCCTTGCGCGTGGTGTTGATGATGAGCACCGAGCCCGTGGCCCGCTCTATGATCACCCCCATGTCGCCGGTGCCGGGCAGCGGCGGCGGCATGGCGGCGGCGGGGCGGGGCAGGGCGCCGGCCGCGGCGAGAGAGGTCAGCCCCAGCGCGCGCAGCGCATCACGGCGTTTCATGCGGAAAGCCCTCCTTCAGCTTGCGCGCGATCCACAGCGCCTCGTCCCTGTTCAACTCGTTGCTCCACGGCGGCATGGGCGTGCCCGGAATGCCGTCGAGAATGATATCCGCCAGCGCCTCCGCGTCCCTGTCCGCCAGGTTCTCCGGCAGCAGCGGTTTGCCCAGCCCGCCCTTCAGGGTCATGCCGTGGCACGATCCGCAATCCTGCCGCACCAGATGGATCAGCGCCCTGGCCCGCCCGGGCGCGGGCGGCCCGGCCATCGCCTGCGCGGCGGCCGTCAGCGCCATCGCCGCGCAGACGGTAAATATGCGAAATGTCTGATATTTTCTCTTGCCGTCCGCCATGAAGTCCTGCTCCGCCCGCGCGGTTTTTTCTTTTCCGCGAGCATAGGTAACAGTGTTCCGCGAAACCTTGATAAAAATCAAGATGGACGCTTCGCCCCGCTGGCCAATATTGTCGCGCCCCGCCATCACGCGTGATGAAAAAAAGCGCCCGGGAGAGCGGATGCCTCCCGGGCGCGGCCCGTCAATGGGCGTTTGCGCGGACTAGTAGATGTCGTTCCTGGTGTTGAAGACGTTGAACTTGCCAGTCACGGTGCGCAGACGGTCGTCCTTGATCACCGTTTTCAGCTTCAGCGTCTTGTCGTCAACCACGACGATGGCCGAGGGCTTGTCCTTCTTGTTCCAGACCGAGAACCAGATCTCGTCGCCGGCCTTGTTGAACTCGCCCTGCACCACGCGCTGCTGGCCCTTGCCGAGGTTGGCCCACTTGGCGATCGGCAGCTCCTTGAACTCCGGCTCCTTCTTGCCAAGATCGGCGATGTTGAACACCGCCACGCCGCCGGAGAGATCCTTGTCCGGGTTCAGAGGCGTATCGACATACAGATGCTTGGACTTCGGATGCGACTTGACGAACAGCGCGCCGCCGCCGGGGCCCTCGAGCACCTGCACTTCCTTCCAGGCATACTGCGGATGGCCCTTCGGGTCGGTCCCGATGAGCGAGATTTCAGGCGAGCCGATGTGGCTGGTCACCCACACGGGGCCGAACTTCGGATGCACGATATTGGCGCCGCGTCCCGGATGCGGCTTGGTGCCGGAGGTCTTGACGATCTTCACCAGCTTGTCGTCCTTGGTGTCGATCACCACGATCTTGTTCACCGCGTTGGCCGCCACCAGGAAGTAGCGCCCGGTGCTGTCGAAACCGCCGTCATGCAGGAAACGCGCCGTCGGAATGTCGGTCACCTTCAGGTTCGGCATGTCCGAGTAATCGACCATCATCACATGGCCGGTTTCCTTGACATTGACGATGAACTCCGGATGGAAATGCGAGGCCACGATGGAGGCCACGCGCGGCTCCTGATGGAATACGCCCGTGTCCACCGTGTAGCCGCGCGTCGAGCGGATGCGCAGCGGCTTCAGCGTCAGGCCGTCCATGACCACATACTGCGGCGGCCAGTAGGAGCCGGCGATGGCGTATTTGTCCTCCCAGCCCTTCATCTTGGAGGACTCCACAGAGCGCGCCTCCAGGCCGATGCGCACCTTGGCCACGGTCTTGGGCGTCTTCATCCACAGATCGATCAGGTTCACCCAGCCGTCGCGGCCGATGGTGTAGAGATAGCGGCCCGAGGACGACAGGCGCGAGATATGCACCGCGAAGCCCGTCGGAATGGTGGTGATGATCTTCTTGGTGTCGCCATCGATCAGGGCGATCTTGCCGATGTCGCGCAGCGTCACGGAGAAGACGTTGTCCAGATTGTAGCTGTTCATCTTCTTCTTCGGGCGCTTGTCCAGCGGCACGATCAGCTGATAGGTCTTCATGATCTCCGGCAGGCCGAACTCCGGCGGCATGGGCGGCGGCTGCTGCACGTAACGCGCCATGAGATCGACTTCCTCCGGCGTCAGCACGCCGGATTCCCCCCAGTTGGGCATGCCGGCGGGCGAGCCGTAGGTGATGAACTGTTTCAGCCGCTCGGTGCCTTCCTTGCGGGTGAAGGCCGGCTGGATGTTGGGGCCCGTGGCGCCCTTGCGCAGCTTGCCGTGGCAGCCCGCGCACAGATCGAAGAAGATGCCCTTGGCCTTCTCGAATTCGGCCTTGGTCATTTTCGGCGCCGGCGGCAGATCCTTGGCGCCGGCGGCGCTGGGCAGCCCGGTTACCGTGGCCAGTGGCAGCAGCAGCGCTGCCGCGGGCAACAGGCTGTGGAGAAGTGATTTCTTCATGATGTCCCTCTAGGAATTGACGGTTGTCGACGCGCGCCAGTCTAGACAAGCCCATGCAAAGCGCACTTGACTTTCATCAAACATTCATCAGGGACAAGATGACGCAGACTATTTGTTGAGTCTTTTGCTTTGGTATTTGTTCGCCGGTATTGATCCAGATCATTCCTTGCGGCGGCCATGATTCGCGCGCCGCCGCGCCATCCCCCGATGCGGAAAGGATTTGCTTGCCGCCATGAGGCAAAATGCCCCCGCCGTTCCTGTCGCAATCTTGACAATTGTCAAGGCGCTGCAGGTTAACAATTATTTAAGATTCGCGACGAGCCTGTGAAAACGGGCCGCAGCCTGTGAATCAATCTGAGGGGATAAGCGGTCATGCAAACCAAATCCGCAGCCCGCAACATTTTCTTCGGCGGAACGATCTTCTTCTTCGTCGTTTTCGCCGGGCTTGTTGCGCACAGCTACAGCTATATCGTCACGACATCCACCAATGTGAAGACACTGACGCCTTCGGTCGCGCACGGCAAGAAGGTGTGGGAGGAAAACGCCTGCATCGACTGCCACACGATCCTTGGCGAAGGCGCCTATTACGCGCCCGAGCTGGGCAATGTCTGGAAGCGCTACATGGACACCAACGACAACGATCCCAAGGCCGCGCGCCAGGGCATCATCGACTGGATCAAGTCCATGCCGTCCGGCACCCCTGGCCGCCGCCAGATGCCGCACTTCAATCTGTCGGACAAGGATCTGAACGATCTTGTTGATTTCTTCAAGTGGACCAGCACGATCAAGACGCAGAACTGGCCGCCGAATCTTGCCGGCTAAGGAGGGGATCAAGTCATGAAATTCCAATCGCAAAAGATCGCGCTCTACTACTTCATCGTAGCCATGGCGCTGTTCGCGGTTCAGATCATCGTTGGCGTGACCATCGGCTATATCTACCTGAACCCGAATTTCCTGTCAGTCATCGCGCCGTTCAACATCCTGCGCATGCTGCACACCAACTCGCTGATCGTGTGGCTGCTCACCGGCTTCTTCGGCGCCACCTACTACATCATCCCGGAGGAGGCCGACCGCGAGATCGAAAGCCCCTCCATCGCCTATCTCCAGCTGGCCATCCTGGTGCTTGGCACGGCCGGCGCGGTGATCACCTATCTGTTCGATCTGTTCCATGGCAACTTCCTGCTCGGCAAGCAGGGCCGCGAGTTCATCGAGCAGCCCCTGTGGGTGCAGCTGGGCATCGTCGTCGCCGCGCTGATGTTCCTCTACAACGTCACCATGACGGTGCTGAAGGGCCGCAAGACGGCGGTGGCCAACGTCCTGCTGCTCGGCCTGTGGGGCATCGCAATCTTCTTCCTCTTCGCGCTCTACAATCCCTCCAATCTGTCGCTCGACAAGATGTTCTGGTGGTGGATTGTCCATCTGTGGGTCGAGGGCGTCTGGGAGCTGGTGCTGGCCGCCATTCTCGCCTTCCTGATGCTCAAGCTCACCGGTGTTGACCGCGAGATCGTCGAGAAGTGGATCTATGGCATCGCCGCCCTGTCGCTGTTCACCGGCATTCTGGGCACCGGCCACCACTACTACTGGATCGGCACGCCCGGTTACTGGCAGTGGATCGGCTCCATCTTCTCCACGCTCGAGGTGGTGCCGTTCTTCGCCATGGTGCTGTTTGCCTTCACCATGGTCTGGAAGGGGCAGCGCAACCATCCCAACAAGGCCGCCCTGCTGTGGGCCCTGGGATGCGCCGTTCTGGCCTTCTTCGGCGCCGGTATCTGGGGCTTCCTGCACACGCTGGCCCCGGTGAACTACTACACCCACGGCACGCAGATCACCATGTCGCACGGCCATCTGGCCTTCTATGGCGCCTATGTGTGCATCAACCTGGCCTTCATCACCTACGCCATGCCCAAGCTGCTGGGCCGCGAGCCCTACAACCAGGTGCTCAACATGGTCTCCTTCTGGGTGATGAGCGGGGCCATGGCCTTCATCACCTTCGCGCTGACCTTCGCCGGCGCGGTGCAGGTGCATCTGCAGCGCCGCATGGGCGAGAGCTTCATGGACGTTCAGGATCAGCTCGGCTTCTTCTACCTGCTGCGTGAGGGCGCGGGCGTCGTGGTGCTGATCGCCGTGCTGCTCTATCTCTACACCATCTTCGTGCCGCGCGCGGAAGAGGCTATCGCGCGGGCTCCGGCCGAGTAACCGCCTGGCCGGGACGCTTTCAAGGCGTCACGAAACGAAATGGCGGGGCCCGCCGCGAGGTTGTCGCGGCGGGCCCCGCGCCTTTTGCGCCCCGTGATCCCCGGCTGCATGCAGGAAATGGGGCGTCCTTGTCCTTTTCTTCAGGTGACTGGGTGGAAAAGCTCTTTGAGGGAAGACATTATACAGTGATATCAAACTCTTCCGTCATACCCGGCCTTGTGCCGGGTATCCAGGGCGGGGTGCGCCGCCGGTCATGCTGACGGCTGCGGTGTTCCTTGCTGCTGAGAAAAGGGCGTGAACAGAAGGGGCGAAATGCGGCTCCGGCTTGGATTAGGGCCGCGCAAGGTGCTTCACGCGTCCGCATATGCTTTCGGCCCTGGATTGCCGGGACAAGCCCGGCAATGACGATTGTATAATAATATCAGATTGTTAGTAAGATAAACAAGCGGAAATCCCGCCTTCTTCTTGTGCGGGTTCTTTGGATGCCTCTGCGCTTGCCAAGGAGATGACGACGTTGAAGACGCTACATCTTGCCGGGGTATTGGCGGCTTTCGGGAGAAATTGCCCAATGAGGCAGGTTTTTCCGCTTTGGATGACTTTGATCAAGTGCGCTTGCCGCAGCCTTTGCTAAAGCCGATTATTATGCTCGGGTATTCAGCAAACCCGGCCATGTCCATCATGAGGGGAAGGTAACGATGACCACATCCGCGACAGCCGCGAACGAAGGAAGGGAC
>JALUFY010000071.1 GCA_027051995.1 Hyphomicrobiales bacterium | reverse complement strand
GGCGGTGGTGCTGCTGGCGGCCATTCTGGGGTGGAAGGTGGCGGCGCTCTACGTGGCCGCCGGGCTGACGGTGGGCATTCTCGGCGGGCTGCTCATCGAGGCGCTGAAGCTGGAGAAATGGGTGGAGGACTACGTCTGGCAGATCCGCATGGGCAATGTCGCCATGCCTGAGGCCGATACCTCCTTCAAGGCGCGGCTGGCCTTCGCGCGCGGCGAGGTGAAGGAGATCGTCGGGCGCATCTGGAAGTTCGTTCTGCTGGGCATCGCCGTTGGGGCCTTCCTGCACGGGTTCGTGCCGGCCAGCTTCTTCGCCCGATACGCGGCGGCGGACAATCCCTTCGCCGTGCCCATGGCGGCCATCATCGGCATTCCGCTCTATTCCAATGCGTCGGGCGTCATCCCCATCGTCGAGAGCCTGATCGGCAAGGGCGTGCCCATCGGCACGGTGCTGACGCTGATGATGTCGGTGGCGGCCATCTCGCTGCCGGAGATGATCATCCTGCGCAAGGTGCTCAAGCCGAAGCTGATCGCCACCTTCACCGGGATTCTGTTTGCCGCCTTCATCGTCGTGGGCTATCTGTTCAACACCCTGTTTGCCTGATCAAGGAGAGAACATCATGAAGGAAATCATCGTTTACGGTTCCGGCTGCAAGAACTGCCAGACCACCAAGGAGCTGATCCGCAAGGTGGCCGGAGAGCTGGGCGTGGAGGCCAATGTCGGCGAGGTGACCGACACCATGGAGATCATGTCGGCGGGCGTGATGTCCACGCCGGGCGTGTCGGTGGACGGCAAGGTGGTGCATGCCGGCGGCATCCCCACCCGCGAGGCCATCGAGGGCTGGCTGAAGGGCTGACCATCGCGGGGCCGCGCCCCGGCGGCTCACCATGAGCGCGCAAACATGCGCATGAGAAAGGCGCGGGAGAGGATCATGCCTCACCCCGCGCCTTTTTTCATCTCAAGGCTTATGCCTTGGCCGTTCTCCTAGGACGCGGCGGCCAGATTGGCCTCGGCGAATTCCCAGTTGGCCAGATTGTCGATCCAGACCTCCAGGAACTTCGGGCGGGCGTTGCGGTAATCGATGTAATAGGCGTGCTCCCAGACATCGCAGGCGATGATGGGGGTTGCGCCATGGACGAAGGGATTTTCGCCGTTGGGCGTCTTCATGATCTCCAGCCTGCTGTCCTTCAGCGCCAGCCAGGCCCAGCCGGAGCCGAACTGCGTGACGCCGGCGTTGATGAAATCCGCACGGAACTTGTCATAGCCGCCAAGATCGGATTCGATGGCCGCCGCCAGTTTCGCGGGCAGCTTGCTCCCGCCGCCGCCGGGGGTCATGCCGTTGAAGAAGAAGGTATGATTGAACACCTGGGCGGCGTTGTTGAACAGGCCGGGATTTGAGCCGAAGGACTCCTTGATGATGGCGATTTCGTCCTTGTCCTCCAGCCCGGAGCCGGCCAGCAGCTTGTTGGCGTTGGCCACATAGGCGGCGTGATGCTTGTCGTGGTGATACTCCAGCGTCTCCGCCGACATGTGCGGGGCGAGCGCGTCATAGGCGTAGGGCAGATCGGGAAGGGTGAATTCGTGGGCCATTCTGGCGTCTCCTCTTTTCACGGAATTGGTGATGAAATCATCCGCGCGCGGCACGCAAAGCACAGCGCACAGGGGATATTGCAAAGGTAGGGGCTGGCCCCCGCCCCGGCAATGGCTGCCCTTCCATATGCCGGAATATTTGACTTAGATCAATTAAAAAGCACAAGCTCAGGCCAGCTCAAGGCGTAGCCTGCGGCCCACGCAGCACCCTAGCGGAAGGCCTGCAGGCCGGTCTGGGCGCGGCCGAGGATGAGGGCGTGCATGTCCTCGGTGCCTTCGTAGGTGTTGACGGCTTCCAGATTGACCATGTGGCGCATGACGGGAAACTCGTCCGAGATGCCGTTGCCGCCCAGCATGTCGCGGGCGTCGCGCGCGATGGCCAGGGCCTTGCGGCAGTTGTTGCGCTTCATCAGCGAGATGGCCGGCGGGGCGAGCCTGCCGGCCTCCAGCCCCCGGCCCAGCATCAGACAGCCGGACAGGCCGATGGCGATTTCCGTCTGCATGTCCGCGAGCTTCTTCTGGATGAGCTGGTTGGCGGCCAGGGGGCGGCCGAACTGCCTGCGCTCCAGGGTGTAATCACGCGCCGCGTGCCAGCAGGCCTCCGCCGCGCCCATGACGCCCCAGGCGATGCCATAGCGGGCCTTGTTGAGGCAGCCGAAGGGCCCCTTCAGCCCGGCGATCTCCGGCAGCAGGGCGCTGGCCGGCACCTCCACCTCATCAAGCACGATCTCGCCGGTGAGCGAGGCGCGCAGACTGAGCTTGTTGGAAATCTTCGGGGCGGAGAAGCCCTTCCTGTCCGCCTCGACGATGAAACCGCGGATGGCTCCGTCCTCGTCCTCCAGCCGGGCCCAGACGATGGCGAGATCGGCGATGGGCGAATTGGTGATCCACATCTTCGTTCCGTTGAGCACGAAGCCAGACGGCGTGCGCCTGGCGCGGGTTTTCATGGAGGAGGGATCGGAGCCGGCGTCCGGCTCGGTGAGGCCGAAGCAGCCGACGAGTTCGCCGCTGGCCAGCCTGGGCAGGTATGTCCTTTTCTGCTCCTCCGTTCCGTAAGCCTCGATGGGGAACATGACCAGCGAATTCTGCACGCTCATGGCGGAGCGGTAGCCGGAATCGACGCGCTCCACCTCGCGGGCGGCCAGGCCATAGGCCACGTAGCCCATGCCGCCGCCGCCATATTCGGGGCTGGTCATGACGCCGAGCATGCCCATCCCGCCCATCTGGTTCATGATGGCGCGATCGAATGTCCCGGTGCGGAATCCCTCGATAACGCGCGGCGCGAGCTCGCCCTGGGCGAAGGCGGCCACGGCCTCGCGGATCATGTTTTCCTCATCCGTGAGATGGCTTGCGATATCCAGCGGATCGGCCCAGTCGAAATCGGTCATGAAACGGCTCTCCCTTGTGATGCTGCGCGCCGCAACATGCGTCAGGGCGGATGACGGCGCAAGAGCCAGAATTTTTTCGCGACGGAATCCAGCAGGCCGGTCCGTTAGGGGGAGGGAACGCGGCTGAACGGCCCGCCAGCCGCCGCATGTGAAGCCCCGGCTTGTTTTTCCCTCGCGGGCCAGCAGGAGACAGACGACATGAAGACCAGACTTATCACTATCGCACTCGCCGCCGCTCTTTCAGGCGCCGCCGCCATGAGCGCCAGCGCGGGGCCCATGGGCGGAGAAGGCATGGCGCGGCATGGCGGCCCGGCCTACATGGGCAGGCTGTTCAACAGGCTGGACGCCAATCATGACGGCGTGGTCACGCGCGAAGAGGCGGCCGGCGCGCCGACGCCGCGCTTTGCCCGGATGGACGCAAACGCCGACGGCCAGGTGACGGCGGAGGAAATCGACGCGGCCATCACCAAACGGCTGCAAAAGCGCGTCATCAGGATGCGCTACAAATTGCTGGGGCGGCTGGACGCCAATGGTGACGGCATCGTCGGCAGGGACGAATTCCAGGCCAAGCGCATGGCCATGTTCAAGCGCGCAGATCTCAATGGCGACGGCAAGGTGGACAAGGCCGAGGCCCAGGCCCTGCGCAAGCAGGCCCGGCGCATGAAAAGGCGTATGATGCGCCGCATGATGCGCGGCGGGATGATGCGCCAGCGCGGGATGAAGCACCAGCGCGGCATGATGATGCACAAGCGCGGCATGATGCGGCGTGGCATGGGCGCGCCGGATGGCGGCGAATGATGCGCCCGGCGCGGATTTGTGGAATACTGTCCTGACGCCACGCGCGCGGAGCGGACCCCTGGCCCGCTCCGCCCCCCGGAAATCCCCGCAAGGGAGCCGCCATGCCGCCCATTCCGGACGAAGACCTCATGGACGCCGTCAGAGAAGGCGACGCACAGGCCTTCGCCGCGCTGCTGGAGCGGCACATGGAGGCGGTGCGCGCCATCGGCTGGCGCATGCTGGGATCGGCGGACGCGGCGGACGATCTGGCGCAGGATGTGTTTCTGCGCATCTGGAAGAGGCCCGAAGGCTATGACCGGGCGAAGGGCCGCTTCGCCGCATGGCTGCGCAGGGTGGCGGCCAACGCCTGCATCGACAGGCTGCGCAAGAGCCGCCCGGGGCAGCTTGATGACAGGATGGGCGAGACGCTGGCCGACCCCGCCCCCGGCCCGGAGCAAAGGGCCATCGAATCGCAGCGCGCGGCGCGGGTGCGCGCGGCCATCGCCCGCCTGCCGGAGCGGCAGCGGCAGGCCATCGTGCTGGCGCATGATCTGGGGCATACGAACATCGAGATCGCGCACATCATGGAAACCTCCGTCGAGGCGGTGGAAGCGCTGCTCGGACGGGCGCGGCGCAAACTGAAGGAGCTGCTGGCCGGCGAATTGCAGGCGCTGGGCGGCAGGCATGGAGAAGGCGGATGAGCAAGGAGATGGACATCAGGGAATTCCAAGCGCTGCTTGACATCCATGGCGCGCGGCCCGGCCGCTGGCCCAGGGACAAGGCCGCCGCCATGCATGCTTTTTGCGCAATGGACGGGCGCGCCCGGGCCCTGCTGGAAGAGGCCCGCGCGCTGGATGCCCTGCTCAAGGACAGTGCGCCAAGGGCCAATCCGCAACTGAAGGCCGCCATTCTCGCCGCCGCCACGGGCGCGGACAACATCGCCGCCATCCCTGCGCCCGCGCAATCCCGGCGGCCCGCTCACGAGGCGCGCAAGGCGGCCAATGACAACGCCGCGCGGCGCTGGATGACCGGAGCGGTGCTGGCCGCCTCGCTGTTCGCCGGTGTGTGGATCGGCCTGTCGGGGCTGGCGGAGCCGGTGGGCGAGGCGCTGCTGGGCGGAGCGCAAGTGGCCGGTGTTGACAATGATGCGCTGGGTGACATCATCGGCATGGCCAGCGCGCCGGAAAACGGGGGAGACCTGCTATGAGTGACAACGCGCCGCGTCCGTGGGTCATGCCGCTGCTGGTGGTTTCGCTGGCGCTGAACCTGCTGGTGGCCGGAGCCATCGGGGCCATGCTCTATCATCATTTTGCCGGCGGCGCTTATGGCATGCGGCCGGGCGCGGCACCCATGAGCATCCGGGAGATGCGCCAGCGGATGGCCGCCATGCGGCATGATCGTCCGGCGCGCCTGGGCAGGCCCGGCCTTATGCTGATCGCCAGCTGGCGGCTGCTGCGCGAACTGCCCCGCGAGCGGCGCAAGGCGCTGCGCCAGGTGATCCGCCAAAGGCGCGGAGAGATCCGGCGGGCTTACGCGAAAGTGGCCGGGGCGCGGGCGCGGCTGGCGCAAATCCTGGCCGGCGATCCTTTCGACGAAGCCGCCTACGCCGGGGCCATGAAGACCCTGCGCGAAGCCGACACGGCCGCGCGGGCCAAGGCCGTCGCCCTGGCCGATGCCTTCATCCGGGCGCTGACGCCCGAGGAGCGCAGGCTTTATGCGCGGGAAATCCGCAAGGCCGCCGAACGGCGGCGGGGGCGCTGGCGCGAGCGGTAATGGCATGGGCGTTGCATCCGGGCATGGCACACACGTGCATTGCGCCATTCCGGGAGACGCGTCATGGCGAAAATTCATCCTGTCATCCTCTCCGGCGGCTCCGGCTCGCGCCTGTGGCCGTGGTCGCGCAAGGCCTGTCCCAAGCAGTTTCTGAAGCTGGTGGGGGACGAGACGCTGTTTCAGCAGACGCTGAAGCGGCTGTCTTCG
>JALUFY010000070.1:419-5750 GCA_027051995.1 Hyphomicrobiales bacterium | reverse complement strand
GCACCGCGAAGGTCAGGCCGACGACAAAAAAGCGAAGAGGAAGAAGTAACCATGGCCAAGCGCAAGAATCCGCGCCGTTGCGCCGACAACGAGGCGAGGGCGGTCTACCGCATGATGCGGACGAGCCCCATCAAGCTCAATCAGGTGGCCGCCGCCATCCGCGGCATGAAAGTGGACAAGGCCTTGGCGCATCTGGAATTTTCCCGCAAGCGCATCGCGCGGGAGGTGAAGAAGACGCTGGAGTCGGCCATCGCCAACGCCGAGAACAATCACGATCTGGACATCGACAACCTGATCGTCTCGGAGGCCTATGTGGGCAAGTCGCTGGTGCTGAAGCGCTGGAAGCCGCGCGCCAGGGGCCGGGTGGGCAAGATCCTGAAGCCTTTTTCGCAGCTTACAATCGTGGTTCGTGAAGCCGGGGAGTCCAACTAATGGGTCACAAAATCAATCCGATCGGGTTCCGCCTTGGCGTCAACCGCAACTGGGATTCGCGCTGGTATGCCGATGGCCGCGAATATGGCGATCTGCTGCACGAGGACATGAAGATCCGCGATTATCTGAAGTCGTCGCTGAAGAACGCCGGCATCTCGCGCATCATCATCGAGCGCCCGCACAAGAAGTGCCGTGTGACCATCCACACCGCGCGCCCCGGCGTCATCATCGGCAAGAAGGGCGCGGACATCGAGAAGCTGCGGCGCAAGCTGTCTTCGCTGACCTCCTCGGACGTGCATCTGAACATCGTCGAGGTGCGCAAGCCGGAGATCGACGCGCAGCTGGTGGCCGACAACATCGCCCAGCAGCTGGAGCGCCGCGTGGCCTTCCGCCGCGCCATGAAGCGGGCCGTGCAGTCGGCCATGCGCATGGGCGCCAAGGGTATCCGTATCAACTGCGGCGGCCGTCTGGGCGGGGCGGAAATCGCCCGCACGGAATGGTATCGCGAGGGCCGCGTGCCGCTGCACACCCTGCGCGCCCATATCGATTACGGCACGGCGACGGGCATCACCGCCTATGGCACCAACGGCATCAAGACCTGGATCTTCAAGGGCGAGATCATGGAGCATGATCCCATGGGCCAGGAGCGCCACGAAGCCAAGCTGCAGGAGGGCGGACGCCCCGGCGGCAGGCCCGGCGGGCGCAGGGGCGGCCCGCGCCGCGACGGCCGCCGGTAGGAACTGAAGCGAACAGGATTTCAAGGAACAGAAACAATGTTGCAGCCGAAGCGGACGAAATTTCGCAAGATGCAGAAAGGGCGCATCAAGGGCATCGCCAAGGGTGGTTATACGCTCAATTTCGGCGCCTATGGCCTGAAGGCCCTGGAGCCGGAGCGCATCACCGCGCGCCAGATCGAGGCCGCGCGGCGGGCCATGACGCGCCACATGAAGCGCGCCGGGCGCGTGTGGATCCGGATCTTTCCGGACGTGCCGGTGTCGAAGAAGCCGACCGAGGTGCGCATGGGCAAGGGCAAGGGCTCGCCGGAATACTGGGCGGCGCGCGTCAAGCCGGGCCGCATCATGTTTGAAATCGACGGTGTTTCGCGCGAGATCGCCATGGAGGCCATGCGCCTTGCGGCGGCGAAACTTCCGATCAAGTGCCGCGTCGTTTCGCGGCCGGGCGAATAACCCAGGGCTGGAGCGAAAGCGATGAAGTACGCTGACATCAAGACCATGAGCGACGGCGAGCTCAAGGACACCCTGCTGGAGCTGAAGAAGGAGCAGTTCAACCTGCGCTTTCAGAAGGCCACCGGGCAGGCGGAGAACACGGCGCGCATGCGCCAGGTGCGGCGCGACGTGGCGCGCATCAAGACGGAACAGACGGCGCGGGCCAAAAAGGCCGCCGCCGGGGCTTGAAGGTTTAACTCGCGGGCCGCAGACGGCTTTCGCGGAAGTTTGGAGAACGACAGATGCCGAAACGCATTCTGCAGGGCACGGTGGTTTCCGACAAGAACGACAAGACGGTTGTCGTGCTGGTCGAGCGCCGCTTCACGCACCCCTTGCTGAAAAAGACGGTGCGCCGGACAAAGAAATACGCGGCGCATGACGCGGACAACTCCGCCAGGGAAGGCGACATCGTGCGCATTCAGGAATGCCGGCCCATCTCGCGCCGCAAGCGCTGGACGGTGATCGAAAAGGTGGACGCCACGCGCGCCTGATCTCCGGTTTTCGGGGAGGCGGCGCGAGGGCGCGGAAACATCAAGCGCGGCGAGGGGCGATGAGCGCCCGGGCCGCACGGACAGAAAAGAACGGGTGATGCCATGATTCAGGCAGAAACAAAGCTCGAGGTAGCCGACAACTCCGGCGCCAGGAAGGTGCAGTGCATCAAGGTGCTGGGCGGTTCGAAGCGCCGCTACGCGTCCGTGGGCGACATCATCGTGGTGTCGGTCAAGGAGGCCATCCCGCGCGGCAAGGTCAAGAAGGGCCAGGTGCTGAAGGCCATTGTGGTGCGCACCGCCAAGGAACTGCACCGCCCCGATGGCTCGGCCATCCGCTTCGACAGGAACGCGGCCGTGCTGATCAACAATCAGGGCGAGCCCATCGGCACGCGCATCTTCGGCCCGGTGCCGAGGGAGCTGCGCGCCAGGAAACACATGAAAATCATCTCGCTGGCTCCGGAGGTGCTGTGATGCCGGTCAAATACAAGATCAAGAAGGGCGATCAGGTGATCGTCATCGCCGGGCGCGACAAGGGCGCCAAGGGCGAGGTTCTGAAAATGCTGCCCAAGGAGGGCCGCGCCATCGTCAAGGGCGTCAATATGGTGAAGCGCCACCAGAAACAGACGCAGACCACCGAGGGCGGCATCATCTCCAAGGAGGCGCCCATCCAGATTTCGAATCTGGCGCTGATCGATCCCAAGGACGGCAAGGCGGCCCGGGTCGGCTATAAGGTTCTCGATGATGGCCGCAAGGTGCGGTTCTCGAAGCGTTCGGGAGAAGTGATCGATGTCTAAGAAGCAAACCTACGTGCCGCGCCTGCGCGAATTCTACGACAGCAAGCTGAAGGCGGCGCTGACCGAGAAGTTCGGTTACACCAACCCGATGCAGGTTCCGGCCATCGAGAAGATCGTGCTCAACATGGGCGTCGGCGAGGCGGTCAACGACTCCAAGCTGGTCAAGGTGGCCGCCGAAGAGCTGGAGAAGATCGCCGGGCAGAAGGTGGTCATCACCCGCGCCAAGAAGTCCGTCGCCGCCTTCAAGCTGCGCGAGGGCATGCCCATCGGCTGCAAGGTGACGCTGCGCGGCGACAGGATGTATGAATTCCTCGACCGCCTGGTGAACATCGCCCTGCCGCGCGTGCGCGACTTCCGCGGCCTGAACCCGAAGAGCTTCGACGGGCGCGGCAACTACGCGCTGGGCATCAAGGAGCACATCGTGTTCCCGGAAATCGATTACGACAAGATCGACAAGGTGCTCGGGCTGGATGTCATCATCGCCACCACGGCGAAGACCGACGAAGAGGCCATGGCGCTTCTGGAAGGCTTCAATTTCCCGTTCCGCAAGCAGCGGAAGAAGGCCGCGTAAGGCGGGCTGAACGGCAAACGCAAAGAGAGAAAGAGAGATCCGGTCATGGCGAAAAAAGGCGCTATCGAGATCAACAACAAGCGCAAGCGCATGGTGAAGAAATACGCCTCCAAGCGGGCCAGGCTGCTGGCCATCGCGCGCGACCGCTCCAAGCCCATGGAGGAGCGCTTCGCGGCGCAGCTGAAGCTCAACGAGCTGCCGCGCAATTCCGCTCCGGCGCGGGTGCGCAACCGTTGCGAGATTTCGGGCCGTCCGCGCGGCTACTACCGCAAGCTGCGCATGTCGCGCATCGCCTTGCGCGAACTTTCCAATCAGGGCCTCATTCCGGGCATGACCAAGTCCAGCTGGTAGGCGCGGCGGGCACGAGATGACAAGACCAGGAGAATCGTGACATGACGATCACAGATCCAATCGCAGATATGCTGACCCGCATCCGCAACGCGCACAGCCGGGGCAAGACGAAGGTGGTCATGCCGGCCTCGCGCATGCGCGAGCGCGTGCTTCAGGTGCTGGCCGACGAAGGCTATATCCGCGGTTTCACCACCACCGACTTCGGCAACGGCAAGGCCGAGATCGAGGTGGAGCTGAAGTATTTCGATGGCGAGCCGGTGATCCGCGAGATCAAGCGCGTATCCAAGCCGGGACGGCGCGTTTACACCTCGGTGAGCGACATGCCGACGGTCTACAACGGGCTGGGAATCTCCATCCTCTCCACGTCGAAGGGCGTGATGAGCGATTCCCAGGCGCGCGAGGCCAACGTGGGCGGCGAAGTCATTTGCAGGGTGTTCTAGGACGGCGCGAGCGCCTGAATGAACTGAAGATTTTGGCGCGCGGGGTGTCTCCGGCGCCGGCAGACAAGGAAAGGCAGGAAGCCGATGTCTCGTATTGGCAAGAAACCGGTCGCGGTTCCCGCTGGCGTGACGGTCACGCTGGAGAAGGGCGCGGTCACCGTCAAGGGCCCCAAGGGCCAGCTTGAGGCGGCGCTGGTGGATCTCGTCGAGGTGAAGCAGGAAGGCGATGAAATCATCGTCAAGCCCATCAATGACGGCAAGCCGGCGCGCTCGGCCTGGGGCATGACGCGCACGATCATCGCCAACATGATCCAGGGCGTCACCCAGGGCTTCTCCAAGACCCTGATCATCAATGGCGTCGGCTACCGCGCCGCCATGCAGGGCAGGGACATCAAGCTGAATCTTGGTTACAGCCACGATGTGGTCTACAAGGTGCCCGAGGGAATCGACGTGGCGCTGCCCAAGCCCACCGAGATCGTCATTTCCGGCATCGACAAGCAGAAGGTCGGCCAGGTGGCCGCCGAAATCCGCGAGTGGCGCAAGCCGGAGCCCTACAAGGGCAAGGGCATCCGCTACGCCGGCGAATACATCTTCCGCAAGGAAGGCAAGAAGAAGTAATTGTTCCGCATGGCCCCGGGCGGGCGGCGGATTATCAGGAGTTGGGACATCATGGCTCGCAAGATGAGTGTGCTGGACAGACGCAAGGCGCGGGTGCGCCGGGCGCTGCGCAAGAAGGCCGGAGACAGGCCGCGCCTGTCGGTTTTCCGGTCGAACAAGTATATCTACGCGCAGGTGATCGACGACAGGGCGGGCGTGACGCTCGCCGCGGCTTCGTCGAACGAGCCGGAGATGCGCAAGAGCCTGAAGAGCACCGGCGACTGCGCCGCCGCCGAGGCGGTGGGCAAGCTGGTGGCCGAGCGGGCGAAGAAGGCCGGCGTCGAAAAGGTTGTTTTCGACCGTGGCGGCTACATCTATCATGGCCGCGTCAAGGCGCTGGCCGGCGGGGCCCGCGAAGGCGGCCTGGAC
>JALUFY010000070.1:0-409 GCA_027051995.1 Hyphomicrobiales bacterium | reverse complement strand
GGTCAAGGGCGGCCGGCGCTTCGGTTTCGCGGCGCTGGTGGTCGTGGGCGACCAGAAGGGCCGCGTGGGCTTCGGCCACGGCAAGGCGCGCGAAGTGCCCGAGGCCATCCGCAAGGCGACGGAAGCCGCCAAGCGCGAGATGATCCGCGTGCCGCTGCGCGAGGGCCGCACCCTGCATCATGACGTGACCGGCAAGCATGACGCGGGCAGGGTCATCATCCGCACCGCTCCGGCCGGCACGGGCATCATCGCCGGCGGCCCGATGCGCGCGGTGTTCGAGGCGGTCGGCATGCAGGACGTGGTGGCCAAGTCCATCGGCTCCTCCAACCCCTACAACATGGTGCGGGCCACCTTCAACGCCCTGCAGGGCGCCCTGAACCCGCGCAAGGTCGCGGCGCGCCGGGGCAAG
>JALUFY010000069.1 GCA_027051995.1 Hyphomicrobiales bacterium | reverse complement strand
GATCAGTTGCAGGGAATCCGCCACATGGCGCGTCAATCTGGTGAGCCGCAAGACCTTGCCACAACTGTGGACGCGCCATGTGGCGGATTCCCTGCAACTGATCCCGCTGCTGGGATCGCGGACGAGGCGGATCATCGATCTGGGTTCGGGCGGCGGCGCGCCGGGGCTCGTTCTGGCGCTGGCCCTGGCGGAGCGGGATATCCACATCTTTCTTGTGGAAAGCGTGGCGAAAAAGGCCGCCTTTTTGAGAAGCGTGGCGCAAAAGGCCGGCGTTCGTGTTACTGTTCTCAACGCGCGGATCGAGGATGTTGACCCGGCCGCGGCGGGGTGCGATTCTCAGACGGTGGTGACGGCGCGCGCGCTCGCGTCCATGCCGGAGCTTGTGGAGCTGGCTGCTCCGTTCCTGCAAAGGGGCGCACAGGGCTTGTTCCTGAAGGGACAAGATGTTGGGAAAGAATTGACGCAAGCCACAAGATATTGGAAAATTGATGCGGAACAGTTTCCGTCGCGCACCGATTCGGCGGGGACGATCGTCAGGATAAGGGAGATCAGGCGTGTTTGATGCGGCACATCACGGAGCAGGAGGCGCACCGCGCATTCTGGCCATCGCCAATCAGAAAGGCGGGGTCGGAAAGACGACCACGGCGATAAACCTGGGCACGGCCCTGGCGGCTGTCGGCGAGCGGGTGCTGGTGATCGATCTCGATCCGCAGGGCAACGCCACGACGGGCCTTGGCGTGGCGCGCGAGGACATCGGGCAATCCACCTATGACGTGCTGATCGGCGAGGCCGGGTTCGATGCGGTCATCCGCGAAACCGGCATTCCGGGGCTGGATTGCGCGCCATCCACCATTGATCTTCTGGGCGCGGAGCTGGAGCTGGCGGATTTCAGCCGCAAGACCTTCCGGCTGAAGGACGCCATCGCGGCGCTCATGGCCGGGGACAGGGGCGGATATTCCTACATCCTCGTGGATTGTCCGCCTTCGCTCAATCTGTTGACCATCAACGCGCTTTCGGCGGCGGATGCGGTGCTGGTGCCCTTGCAGTGTGAATACTTCGCCCTTGAGGGTCTTTCGCAGCTTTTACGCACCGTGGAGCGGGTGCGTAATTCGCTCAACCGCAAGCTGATGATTCAGGGCGTCGTGCTGACCATGTACGACCGGCGCAACTCGCTGTCCGACCAGGTGGCGCAGGATGTGCGCTCAGTTCTGGGGGACAAGGTCTATCAGACCATCATTCCGCGCAACGTGCGGGTCTCCGAGGCGCCTTCGCATGGCCAGCCGGTGCTGATCTATGACGGCAAGTGCGCGGGCTCTCAGGCCTATATCCGCCTGGCGTCGGAGATCATCCGCCGCGAGCAGGATTTGCGGGCGGCCTGACTGTTCCGATTCGTATCCGTAACAATAACATCCGGCCGGTCATGCCGGTATGACCGGGCGGAAAAACGAAAAGCAGATGGAGTGTGCAGGGGGATGAGTTCACAACCCAAAAAGAGGCTCGGGCGGGGGCTGGCGGCGCTGATCGGCGATGACCTGAGCGAAGAGAGCGTGATCGAGGCGGCGCGGGAGGCCGGTGGCGCCAAGGGGCTGAAGATGATTCCGATCGCCGATCTTTCGCCCAATCCGCACAACCCCCGGCATGTTTTCGACGAGGCGCAGCTGCGGGAGCTGGCGCGCTCCATCGGCGAGAAGGGTGTTTTGCAGCCCATCGTCGCGCGGCCCACGGACGAGCCGGGCCATTATGAAATCGTCGCCGGGGAACGCCGCTGGCGGGCGGCGCAGAAGGCCGGTGTGCATGAAATTCCCGTGGTCATCCGCGAAATGAGCGAGGCCGAGGCGCTGGAAGTGGCGCTGATCGAGAACATCCAGCGCTCCGACCTGAACGCCCTGGAAGAGGCCATGGGATACGCGCAGCTGATGGAGCAGTTCGGCTATACCCAGCAGCAGCTGGCCGATACGCTGGGCAAGAGCCGCAGCCACATCGCCAACACCATGCGCCTGCTTGGGCTGCCGGAAGATGTCAAGGCGATGATCGCGGCGGGCGAGCTCTCCGCCGGGCATGCGCGGGCGCTCATCGCAACGGGCGATCCTTCCGGTCTGGCGAAGAAAATCGCCAAGCTCGGCCTTTCGGTGCGCGAGGCGGAGAAGCTCTCGCGCGAGGAGGGCAGGGAGGCACACCAGGCGAAGGGCGGCGGGGCGAAAGCGCCGGAAACCAAAAGCGCCGATGTGCGGGCCCTGGAAAACCGGCTGGAAGAAGCGCTTGGCCTGACGGTGGACGTGACCGACAAGGGCCGCAAGGGCGGACGGGTGACCATCACCTACAAGACGCTGGATCAGCTCGAGGACATCTGCAGGCGGCTGATGGGCGACTGATTCCGGTGCCGGCTTTTCGCGCCCGACCCGCAAGGATCAGCGCAGGCCGCAGGCCTTGCGGATGGCCGGGGCGATGTGGCGGGCGAATTTTTCCGCGCCCCTGGCGTTGAAATGGCCCACGTCAACGAAGTCGCCGTCATTGAAGTCCCTGGGCGAAATGCCGATGAAGGGCGCGCCCATGCGGGCGGCTTCCTGTTTCAGAACGGCATTGAAATGATCGTTGATGGCCGGGATGTCGCGGTCACGCACCAGTGGGAACCAGCCATAGCGGCCCGCTCCGGTGAGGCGGGCGTAATTCATGATCTGGGGGATGAAGACGGTCTTGCGCCCTTGTTGATTATTGATGGCCTTGATGGTGCGCAGGTTGCGCCGGTAGATCGCCTCCAGCCGCTTGTCGATACCTTTCCCGGGTTTCCAGCCGCGATAGTCAGCGGGCGGCGGGGCGTAGCTCGTCAGTTTGCGCACCATGCGGGCGTTGGCGAGAAAATTGACGATGGAGGAGACGCCGGTGACCGAGCGGATACGCATGAAATCCACATGCCCAAGCAGGTGAAAATCCGCGTAGGCCGGATCCAGCGTGGGGATGAAGGAATTGCGGATGTCGTTCCAGCCGATGTAATAAACGGCGCAATCAACCCTTTCGGGGGCGAGATAATAGGCCGTCTGGATGATGTGTTCCGAAGTGGAATAGCCGGGCACGCCGAAATTGATCAGATTCGCTTGCGGAATGATCCTTTGCAGATCGTCTGGCCAGGTCTTTCCGGCGGGATTTCCCAGATCATAGGTGGAGGAGCCGCCGATCAGGGCGATCCTTTTTCCTTGCGGATCGCCTTGCGGCATGATCTTGCGGTGGCCCTTGCCGTCGTGAATGAAAAAGCCGTTGTCAAAGCCGGGCGTGGGGACGCCCTGCAACAGGGGGTGATAGGTGAAGCGCTTCGTATCGCGCAGGGAAACGGTCTTCATGGGCAGGAATGAATTCCTGTAACCGGCAAGCGAAAGAACCTGCGTGCCAAGACCGAAGGCCAGATCGGCGCCCGCCAGTATCAGAATGGCCAGGGCCGTGCGCCGCAGGCCGGACATGGAGAGGGCGGCGGCCATCAGCCCGGCGGCCGTGAGGAGCGCGCCATAGACCTCCAGCGGGTTGAAGGGCGCGGAGCGGGGCGAGAACGCGCCCCAGGCGGCCAGGGCCATACCCGCCAGGGCAAGCAGCCCGCCGCCCATGGCGGGCAGGATGCGGGAAAAATCGTAGCTGTATTCCGTGTTATTGGCGGGCGATTTTTGCAGCATGATGGGCCTCAATAGGCGTTGCGCCAGGTGCGCGGCGAGAAAATGGTCAGGGCGATGATGTAGAGATCGAACCAGATGGACCAGCGATCGATGTATTCCAGATCATACTCAACGCGCTTCATGATCTTTTCGCCGGTGTCCGTTTCGCCCCTGTAACCATTGACCTGCGCCCAGCCGGTGATGCCGGGCAGAACCTTGTGGCGGCGGGCGTAGAGGCGCACCTTGCGCTCGAAGATGTTGTCGTGATTCATGGCGTGGGGGCGCGGGCCGACGAGCGACATGTCGCCCTTCAGCACGTTGATGAGCTGTGGCAGCTCATCGATGCTCCAGCGGCGCAGAAAGCGCCCGGCCCGGGTGACGCGCGGATCGTCGCGGGTGGCCTGGCGGATGTCGCCGGAATCCTCCATCACCCGCATGGTGCGGAACTTGAAAATGCGGAAGGGCTTGTGGTTGAAGCCCTGGCGGGTCTGCATGAAAAAGACCGGGCCGGAAGAATCCAGCTTGATGGCGATGGCGGCGAGTATCAGCACGGGCGAGAGCGCAACGAGGCCGGCGAGCGCGCCGGTGATATCCAGGCCGCGCTTGAGCCAGTGCGCCCATTCCGACAGCGGCGGGCGCACCAGCTCCAGCGATGTCATGGCGCCGAAGTGCTCGACGCGCACGTCGCGGAAGGTATCAAGAATGCTGTCGGGGCCGAGATGCACCGAAACCGGCATGTCGAGGAACACATTGAGGGTTTCCCCGATGAGGGATTTGCGCGGCAGCGGCTGGAGGATGAAGATATCCTCGACGCGCAGGGCGCGGGCGCGGGCGGCGATGTTGTTCAGCCGCTTGCGGAATGTTTCCGCATCATCCGCCGCGCTCTTTTTCAGCACGATTTCATCGACCACGCGGAGGCCGAAAAGATGCGGGTTGTATCGCCTGTGAAAGGTTTTCAGGGCTTTTTCCGTGCCGAGCAGCATGACGGGCTTGCCGAGCAGCAAACCTTTGCGGAATCCGTTTTCGGCGAGGCGGAAGACGGCCTCGCGCACGGCCATGAGGGCGGCGAAGCCGGAGAGATAGAACAGCATGATGGCGGCGCGGGAATAGATCTCGGTCTCCTTGGTGACGAAGCCGATGATCAGCAGGGCAAGGAAGGCGTAGTTCCACGACAGGAACATGGATTCCACGTTCCTGCCCTCGTTAAGCAGGGTCTTGACCAGATACTTGCCGCGCGCCAGGCGCAGGGGGATGTAGATGATGATGACCAGCAGGCTGGAGGCCAGGTAGTTCTTCAGCAGGCCGAAGCCGCCATAGACGGCCTGATGATAGACGGCGCTGGAGAGCAGGGACATGGCGAGGATCGTGATGATGTCGGCGCTCATGGCCAGAAGCGCGAAGACCTGATCGCTGATGGCGAAGGGATATCGCGCGATGACCGCGCCGCGGCCGGCGGGATTGGGCAGATGATCCATGTCTTGCTCCGCGGACTGTTGCTGTCTCGTCCGCGTCCGCGCCTGTCATTATCGCCGTCCTGTCCCGCGCGGGCATGTGCCAATGCGGAACAGGATGGCGGTGGGCGGACGCTCGCGAATGTCCGCGCTGCAAGGATGCTGCCAGTTCATGAGTGTTCGATTCGCCCGCGCAACGATGCGCGTGACATGAGGCTTATTCGCCGTCTGTCCGGCCCGCCGCGCCCCAGAAAGCGATGATCGCGGTGATCAGCGAGACGACGGCGTTCCACCCGGCGAAGGACAGGCCGAGGATGCGCACGGCGGCCTCGTCGCAGAGCACGACGCGCTTTGACAGATCGGGCAGCGCGCCGGTCATGTTCACCGCGCCGGTGCAGGAGCTGGGGCCGGGCCACCATTTCCATTCTATGCCGGCATGCCAGAAAGCCAGCCCGGCCTCGCCGATGAGCACCGCGCCAGCCAGAAGTAGCCCCCAGCGGACAAGTTTGTCATTG
Source organism: Hyphomicrobiales bacterium (assembly GCA_027051995.1). Lineage (GTDB taxonomy): Bacteria > Pseudomonadota > Alphaproteobacteria > Rhizobiales > Aestuariivirgaceae > Thermopetrobacter. The sequence goes on along the minus strand of JALUFY010000069.1, from coordinate 165 downwards.
CCCTTGGAGCCCAGCAGCAGGAGAAGCAGGGTGAAGGAGATGATGAAATACCACGGCTTGCGCTGCAGGTAGCACAGTTCGCAGGGCTGAAAGCCAAGAACATGCTCGAAGACGAGGGCGGAGATGATGGAAACCGAGCCGATGGCGAAAACGGTGAAGGCCGCC
>JALUFY010000068.1:2272-5795 GCA_027051995.1 Hyphomicrobiales bacterium | reverse complement strand
TTGCGCACCGTGGCCATGGCGTCCTTCACCTGCGTCTGCGGGTCGGAATTGGCGTCCGTCCACATGTCCGTGCCGGACAGCGCCAGCGTGTGGCCGCTGGCGTAGCTGGCCGCGTCGCGCGCCAGCGCCGCCGCCTCCACCTCCAGCCCCAGCAGGATCTTGTCCCAGGTGGTCTCCACCGCCGCCTTTTCCAGATCAATGCCGGGGCCGGTCTTCGCTTCGTCGGCGATCTCGTCCGGCACCATGGCCTGCAGGCGCTCCTGATGCAGGGAGAAGCGCTTGCCGGCATAGCCGAGCTGGTAGGTTTCGGTCTTCGCGCCCGGCGCGCGGCGGGTGTTTTGCAGCCGGAAACTCTCCTTGCCGAACTCGATGCGGGTGCCGCCGCGCTGCGTCACCGGCACGCGCGGAAAGAGCACACCGGCCACGTATTCGGCGTTGCGGTAGCCGCGGATGTGACTGGTCAGCACCGGATCGGCGACACGCGCCTGCTTGATGTTCATGGGCATCTTGGAATGTCTCCCTGGATCAGCGAATGAGAATGGTGACGGGCTCGCCCGGCTGGGCGTCGTTCAGCGCCACGCCGATGACGTTGGCGCCGGAGCCCTTCGGCACCGGCTGGCCGTTGGCGCCGGAGATGACAGCATCACCCGCGCTGATGGCGGCGCCGGACACCATCTGCACCGTGCCCAGCGCCAGAACGGGAAAGTCCTCGCCGGCGGCAGCGTCGCTCATGGCGACGCCCAGCACCTGGGCGTCGGCTCCGGCCTGGGTGCCGGCGATGGTGACGAACCTGCCGTCGGCAATGGCGCCGGCGGCGCGGCGGGTGAGAGTGAGAACGGAAATGCAGGTGCGGGCCATGGTTCAAATCTCCCTGTTCAGCTGCCGCTCACGGCGGACAGCGCCGCGTCGTAGTCGTTGCCGCCGTGCTCGCGCATCCAGGCGAGCGCCCTGTTGTGCAGCTCCATGCGGCCGGGATCGACGCCCCAGCCATCGGGCACGGCGAATTCGGCGGGCGCGGGGGCTGGGCCGCCCCCGTCCTCCGCCGCCGCCTCGCCGAATTCCACGGCCCTCGGCAGCTGCTTGAACAGAGCCTTCAGCGCCTCCGCCGGGGCCAGTTTGCGCGCCCCGCCTTCGTCACCGGCGGCGAAGGCCACCTCCTCCGCGCCGGTGGCCAGCGCCACGATCAGCGCCGCCGCGTCATCCGTCAGTCCGGAGGGCAGCCGCCCTTCCGCCGCCAGCGCATCAGCGAACTGCCGCGCCTCCGTGCGCGCGATGCGCGCCTCGCGCTCCGCCAGCTCCCGGCGCAGGCGCTCGATCTCCGCCGGGCCGGGCCCGGCCTGTCCGTCCTTGCTCATGTCCGTCTCCTTTTCGGGGGAATGATCGTCCGCATCGTCCGGCGCGGCGAAAGCGCCCGCCGTCTGTTCCGTGCGCTCGCGCGCCTGTTCCACCTCGGCGCGGCGCTGGCTCTCCTCCATCCAGCCGATGTAGTGGCCGGGCACGGCCTTATCCGCCTCATCCTGGCCGAACCTGCCGATGAGCCATTCGCGCAAGCTGCGGAACACGGAGGCCGCCAGCGAAATGTCCGGATCGGAGAGCTCTATGGTCACCGCGTCGCCCGGCGCGCCGAGCGACACCGGGCGCAATCCCGGCACCGCCGGAGCCGCCCCGCCCAGGAAGCCGACATGCTTCAGATACGGCTTGCCCGGGCGGGGGTTGGCCGGTGAGGCGGGAGGAAAGAGGGAGATGGAAATCTTCTTGTAGCGGCCTTCGCGCACGGCCTGTTCGAACTCCGGCGCGACATCGCCGATCTCGGCGTAGAGCCGCTCGGCGTCGGCGTCCCAGCGCAGCCGCTTCACCCAGCCATAGGCGGGGCTGTCCGTCTTCGGATGGCCCACCACCACCGGGGCGGGCGCGCCTTCCGCGTCATAGCTCTCGGCCAGCGCCGCCACGTCCCCGGCGGAATAGGTGACCGTCTGGCCATTGAGCGCGGTGAAGACGCCCGGCCGGAACACCTCAATGCGGCTGATTTCCGCGCCGCGCTTGTTCGTCCTGCTCATGCAAAAATCGCCCTGACATTCACATCGTCAGGGCGATCTTGCACATCACCAGACCAGCGGCAGGCGGAAGGGTTCCGGCGCAACCAAACGTTAAGGGCAGTCAGTTATGCTCCTTCAACATGGTAGACATCGTCAATATCATCGATCAGCAAATGCTGTCCCAGAAAATGATTAGTTGTCAGAATTTTCGGGACAGCAGCTACGATATTATAAACGGTGATTACAGGGCAACCATCCCCGTTCTTGATAAAAATGGAAATAGCTTTCAGTTACCACTAGAGATCAGAATCGTATGCCCATCAGCTTCTCCAGCGTTCAGTTTTCATCTTTCTCTGCTTGTCGTTACAGGCACTAAGAAGAGCGATAAAAAATGCATTTGCCGGATGGATTTCGGAGAACACGAGGAACACAGATTCAACCCTTCCTATTCGCCCCCGCCTGACTGGAACTGGAACATTTTCCCGGAAATGAAAATTCTCGGGTCTCACATCCATAAGTGGGAACTGAACAAACATCTGGGCAAGGGGCGCCGGCTCCCAAGAACGCTGCCTTATGCTCTCTCCATCGAAGCAGACGATTGGGATGCGGCTTTTGACGTATTTTGTCAAACCACGCTCATAAATTATGATACAAGGCCCCACTGCAGGAGGGGACTGCTATGAATGCTCTACTGACAGCAAAAGAGGCAATTCTCGCAGCATGCAAGCCCTACGAGGCTGATGCAACAATTATCATGCCGACACCATTCACCTATTCGGATGGAGATCCGATTAGAATACACATCGCGCCACACACTTCTGGCAACGTGGTGTTGCATGATGCTGGAAAGACCATCAGAAATTACGTGCTAGCCGGTGGTGAACCGGATGAGGTCAAAAAGGGCTTCAAGAGGCGGGCCTCCCAGCGTGGTTTCCATGCCGACAAAAAACTGGCCTTGCTCACCCCTCCCATTTCTGCAGCAGCAACCCCGGTTTGGGCAGGCTATCTTGGTCAATGCATCGTCGAAATCTCGGATTGGCTGACTGATAAGCACGCCAAGGATACGACTCTCAGCATTCGAAAACTGCTGAATGCGGAACTGGAAAGAATTTTCGGCGACGCACTTGAGCGCGATGCCCATTTGCAAGGGGCAAGCGGAAAAATCCACAAGTTTCATTGGGCCATTCATGGCAGGAAAGAACTCGTTGTCGATGCCGTATCTCCAGATGGCGCAGCTGTGTATGCGGCCTTTTCCAAGCATATGGATGTGGCTCTTGATGACCGACCAGATTTGATCAGCAGGATTGCTTACGATCCAGAAGAGCACTGGCGGCCTGAAGATATTAATTTCCTCCAGCGCGCCGCACCTGTTATCAACTTTCGCGCAGCACCTGAAAAGTTGAAGGCATTGGCTGCCTAAAGGTCTGGTTTCCCGCCCCGCTGACGGGGGTGCTGACGGGGGAACGGGGTTTTCCGGTGTCCTGATA
>JALUFY010000068.1:0-2262 GCA_027051995.1 Hyphomicrobiales bacterium | reverse complement strand
ATAAAGACCTCTTGAAGTATGATGGGAGCACCTCCCCGGACGGACATCAATTAGTTGTCATCAAACCTCCCCTGCCAGAAGACCCGACACTCCCCCTCCAATGAGATTCTTGCCCTCCTCCCCGCCCCGCTGACGGGGGTGCTGACGGGGGAACGGGGTTTTCCGGTGTCCTGATACCCGCCGGGCCCTTTCGCGCGTCCTGAGGCTTTTGCGCCGGTTGCTTCAGGAGCGGCGCGCCAGCCAGCCCTCGATGGCTTCCAGAACATCGGCGGCGTCGCCCGCTGGGATGCCCAGATAGGGGCGCGGCGGGATCACGGCCTTGCGGATGAACAGAGCGCCCTTTCCTTTCTTTCCCCGCCCTTTCCCTTTGCCGCCCGCTCCCGGGATGCGCAGGGCCTTCGCCTGTTTCGGGCGGATTTCCGCGCCGTATTGATGCGTCAGCACCTTCGGGTGGTTGAGCGGCGTGCCCACCTCCGCCCGGCGCGCGTCCGCCTGCATGTGAATGGAGCCGAAGAGCTCGCCGGTGTCGCGCAGGATGCCGCGCCTGTTGCGCCGCCGCGCCAGGGTGACGGGCGACAGCGGAGCCCACGCCTTGCCCTCCGGGCTTTCCTCGCGGCGGAAGCGCCGCTGCGTATTGCGCAGCAGCACCTCGCCCATGATGCGGTGCGCACCCGCGCGGTCTTCCAGCGTCAGCTTCAGCCCGCGCAAGCGGATGGCGATCTCGTCCGCGTCCCAGGTGATCTTGAGCATCCGGTGCTTCTCCATTATATTGAGAGCGTCTGCGGGGAAGACCCGGTGGTGAGGGCAGCAACTCCGCAGGCCACAGACCGGTGAACACCTACAGCCGGTCTTTATTCCTTTCTGCGATACAGCAGCACCCCCTGGCGCTTCTCTTCCACTTTTTGCCGCACATGCGCCGTCACGCCCTCCCACGTCATCGTGCGCCAGTTCCATTCGAAGACCACGAACATCCTGGTGCGTGGATCGAAACGGATATAGCGCCGGTCGATGACCACATCACCGCTCTTCTTCTCTTCTGCCGACAGCCAGATTTCATCCGGATCCCTGATCGTCTCCGCCAGCAGCGGGACGAGGCGGGCGCGCCCGCGCTTGCCCACCTTCCAGTTGCCGCCAGCGTCGCGGAACAGATTGGCGGAAATGACGATGGCATCCCCCGCCGCATCGGTGAAGCGCACCGGCGCATCGAGGCCCGCGCCGAACCCGGCCAGAAAGCGCCGCACGTATCCCTCATCCGTCAGACCGTCCGGCAGCGCCTCCGCCGCGAACGGCTTCGCGATTTTCTCCAGCGGCGGCAGGCCGTGCGGATCGGGCGGGCGCAGCAGGCCGGTGAAATTGGTCACGTTCCAGGAGCGCATGCGCGGCTCCAGTCCCTCCGCCCAGGTGCGCCCCGGCGCATGGGCCCAGCCGAAATCCACCCCGGCGGGATAGTCCACCATCCCGCCGGTGTGCGGATCCTTCACCTTGCGCAAGACGATCTCCGGCGCGGTGTCCGGCCCGCCCTCGCGGCGCATTTCGGCTTCCGTCACCGGCTCCACGCCGCAGGAGCAGCGCCAGCCGTTGGGCGGATAGTATGTCTCCCACCACGGATCGGTTGCCGGCAGGATCATGCCGTCCCAGCCTTCATGCTCCTCGCGCGGTTCATTCGGCACGCGGATGAAGGCATGCACATAACGCCAATACGGGAATGCCGCCAGCGTGTCCGGATGGCGCATCTGTTTCCACCGGCCCGCCGCCCGCGCCGTGCGCAAATTCGTCTCGTAGATCACCCGCGCCCGCCGCGATAGCGCCAGCCGTGGCGCGCCACGATCTCGTCGAAACGTTCCAGCCAGCTCTCGAACGGCAGCTCGCCGCGCAGCCCCTCGAGCATGGCCTCATGGATGTCCTTGAGCAGCTCCTCCTTCATCGCACCGGCCACCACGAAGGCGCGGTCGTGCGCATCGTGCAGGATGTCCGTCCACTTCTGCGTGGGGATGCGCAGCTTGCTCTTCAGAAAATCGATGGCCTCGCGGAACGGGCTGACCGCGCCCGGCTCGGCAGAGCCGTCACCGGCAGCATGGGCAATTGGCGTTGTCAGCCCCTTTTCGGCGCTTTTTTTTTACGCCGCCCGGCGAAGGGATTGATGCCGGTTTGCCCGATGACTTCCGCACGCCCCTCCAGTTCGGCGAGCGCCAGCGCATCGCCCATGATGCGGCCCAGCGGATCGACCTGCATCTCGTTCCAGGCGGAGGAAGAGACAGAGAC
>JALUFY010000067.1 GCA_027051995.1 Hyphomicrobiales bacterium | reverse complement strand
ACGAGGATATCCGCGCCCGCATCCCGGGCGGCGCGCGGGGTGGCGATGCGCTTTTGATCGCCCATATCCGCGCCGGCCGGGCGGATGCCGGGGACGACGGTGAGGAAATCCTCTCCGCAGGCGCGGCGCACGGCGGCCAGATCGCGCGGCGAGCAGACCACGCCGTCAAGGCCGCTTTCGCGCGCCAGAGCGGCCAGCGCGGCCACGTGATCCGCCACCGGGCGGGATACGTCGAGCCCGATGGCGGCGGCGTCCTCTTCTCCCAGCGAGGTGAGCAGGGTCACGGCGATCAGTCTGGCGCGCCCGGTCACTGACCGGGCGGCTGCGCGCATCATGGCCGGGCCGCCGGTGGCATGCACGTTGACGATGGCCGGCGGGGTCTTCAGGCGCATGAGCGATTCGAGGCCCTGGGCCACGGTGTTGGGGATGTCGTGCAGCTTGAGATCGAGAAACACGGGCACGCCGGCGGCGGCCACCTTTTCATAACCTTGCGCTCCGGCGGCGTAGAACAGCTCCATGCCCACCTTGACGAAACCGGCCACGCCCCGCAGCCGCCCGGCCAGGGCGGCGGCGGCGTCCGCGTCCGGAGTGTCCAGCGCCACGCAGATTTGCGCGCTCCCGTTCATCAGATCTTCCAGCCCCAGTGCATGGCGACGACGCCGCCGGACATGTTGCGACAGGATGCGCGGGAGAACCCGGCATCGGCGATCATGCCGCGGAAGGTCTCCTGATCCGGGAACTTGCGGATGCTCTCCACCAGATAGCGGTAGGGCTGGCCATCGCCGGTCACCGCCTTGCCGACGGCGGGGATGACGGTGAAGGAATAGGAATCGTAAATCCTGTCGAGCCCGGGAATGGCCATTTTCGAGAACTCCAGGCACATGAAGCGCCCGCCGGGCTTGAGCACCCTGTATGCGTCGCGCAGGGCCACATCGATGTGGGCTACATTGCGGATGCCGAAGGCGATGGTGTAGGCGTCGAAATGATTGTCCGGAAAGGGCAGGAACTCGGCGTTGGCGACGGTGAAGTCCAGCCGGTTCATGGGCCTGCGCTCGGCGATGGCGCGCCGCCTGCCCTCCATGAGCATCTCCGGCGAGATGTCGGCCATGGAGACGCGCACGCCCGGGCCGCCGCGATCGAGAATGCGGAAGGCGATGTCGCCGGTGCCGCCGGCCACATCGAGCACATGAAAGCCCCCCGTCCCCTTCGGCGGCTTCAGGGCGGCCACGAAATCGTCCTTCCACAGCCGGTGCAGGCCGCCGGACATGAGATCGTTCATCTCGTCATACTGGCGGGCCACCTTGGCGAAAACCTCGTTGACGAGATCCTGCTTTTGCGAATCAGGCACCTCCCTGAAGCCGAAGGAAAGGGTCTTTTCGCCGTCCGTATCGCCTTTTGCGTTCATGTCCGCTCCTGTCAGGGGCCGCCTTTCGCCCTCTCTTTAAGGCAAAAAACACCATGGGGCAAAAAAAAGCGCGCGATGACCGATTCGTGAATGATCAGCACAAGGAATAAATTGATCTGAACCCGGAACAATGTCACATTGTCACATGACCGGGGAGGCTCAACCGCATTGGGGAATGCGGGTAATTGGGGATGGGTAATCATGTTTCGCGGCATTCATGACCTCGCCGGTGTGGCGCAAAGGGGCGAAGTTTCGCGCAGAACGTTTCTGAAACTCGCGGCGGCGGCCGGGGCGCTGCCGGCGCTCGGCCGCTCCGCCCTGGCGGCGGCGCCGAAAAGGGGCGGGGTGTTCAAGGCCGGGCTGGGATCGGGCTCGACGACGGATACGTTCGATCCGGCCACATGGGCCAACAACTTCACCGCCGACATGGGCCTTGGCGTTTACGGAGACATGCTCTTCGAGATCAACGACAAGTTCGAGGCCGCGCCCAATCTGGTGGAGAGCTTCGAGCGCAGCGATGACGCGAAAACCTGGTCCATGAGGCTGAAAAAAGGCGTCGTCTTTCATGACGGGCGCAAGCTGACGGTCCAGGACGTGCTGGCCAGCATCAACCACCACACCGGCAAGAAGGCCAAGTCGCCCATCAAGCCGGTGCTGTCCATCATCGAGCGCATGGACACCGATGGCGATTACGGCATCGTCTTCCATCTGAAACAGCCCAATGGCGATTTCCCCTATATCCTGACGGATTATCATCTGCCCATTCTGCCGGCCAATGCGGACGGGACGCTGGACTGGGCCTCCGGCGTTGGCACCGGGCCCTACAGAATAGAGAGCTTCAAGCCCGGCCAGCGGCTGAAGGCCGTGCGCAATCCGGATTATCACGGAACCGCATGGTTCGACGCCGTGGAGCTGCTGGTCATTCATGACGTGGTGGCGCGCACATCGGCGCTGAAGGCGGGCGAAATCCACTACATGGACCGCTGCGATCTGAAGACGCTGAACCTTCTGAAGCGGGTTCCGGGGCTTGAGATCACCGACATCACCAGCCTGTCGCATTACACCGCGCCGATGGACTGCACGGCCGCGCCCTTCGACAACGCCGATGTGCGGCTGGCGATGAAATACGCCATCAACCGCGAGGACATCCTCAAAAAGGTTCTCTTCGGCCACGGGCGGACGGGCAATGACAATCCGCTCGCGCCCTCGATGAAATACGCCATCGATCCAAGGCCGGTGCATGCCTATGACCCGGACAGGGCGAAATTCCACCTGAAAAAGGCGGGGCTGAGCAAGCTGGCGGTGGAAATCTCGGCCTCGGACGCGCCCTTCGCCGGGGCCATCGACGCCGCACAGCTGATGCGCGAGCACGCAAGGGCGGCGCATATCGATATTTCCGTCAAGCGCGAGCCGGCGGACGGCTACTGGTCGAACGTGTGGATGAAAAAGCCCTGGTGCTTCTCGCAATGGGGCGGGCGGCCCACCGCCGACTGGATGCTTTCCACCGGCTATGCGCCGGATGCGCCGTGGAACGAGAGCCGCTGGAAAAATCCGCGATTCGGCGCGCTGCTGGAAAAGGCGCGCATGGAACGCGACGAAGCAGCGCGGGCGGCCATGTATGCGGAAATGCAGCAGCTCATTCACGACGACAGCGGCGAGATCGTTCTGCTGTTCAACAACTTCGTCTCCGCCATGAGCGCGAAAATCGGCCATGGCCCGCTCAATTCCAACTATGATCACGACGGCGGCTACATGTATAAGAGGTGGTGGTTCGCCTGAGCGCGAAGGCGCGTTTGATGCGGGGGATACTCCCGCTATCCCGCACAGGTTGTGTCATTTTTTATGCCGCCACCCTGGATTTTGCCGCATTTTAGCGAAACATGCATGGTTGTATTTGCATATGGCTGCTAATAATGGGCCATCATGACGCGCCATGTGATTCGCATACACTACCTTCCGGGCCTTGTTCTGCTGGTCATCACCTGGCTGGCGCTGGGCGGCCCCGCGCCCGCGCATGCCTACTCCTGCGACATGGACGTCACCGACATCGACTTCGGCGATGTGGACCTGACGACGGGAGCTTCGCACTTCGCCACCGGCACCATGACGGCGGATTGCACGGGCAATCCCTTCCAGTGGATCACCATCTGCCCCAACATCGGCTCGGGAAATGGCAACTCGTCGGGCCATGACCCACGGCAACTGAAGAAGTGGGGCGCGGCCTCCATCAAGCTGAATTTCAATCTCTTCTGGCCCGGCTCCAGCACCATCTGGGGCTCCTATCTGTGGCCCTATCCGGAGCGCCCCCCGGTGCTGCATGTGCGCATGGGCTGGAGCGGTTCGGGGAGCGTCTCCAAGACCATCGACGCGCGCGTCTTCGGCGGCCAGAACGCCAAGCCGAAGGGCGTCTATTTCTCGCGCTTCAACAACAATCACATCTATTTTCAATACATGAGCGGCTATCACAGCGACTGCTCAGGCTCGACAAAGAAGCGCAAGCCAAGCTTCAAGGTGCGGATACGAAACGTCAAGAGCTGCACGGTGAGCGCCACGGATATCGATTTCGGCTCCGTGGGCGCGCTGACGTCGAACGTGGACGCCACGGGTGAGGTCACCGTGCGCTGCACCTATGACCTGCCCTACAAGATCCGCCTCGATGGCGGCTCCTCCGGCGCATCCAGCCCGGCGAACCGCAAGATGAGCAACGGATCGCAGCAGGTGACATACGGTATCTACAGCGACGCGGCGCGCAGCCAGCCCTGGGGGTGGCGCAACTCCAACGACGTGAACGCCACCGGCACGGGGTATGATCAGACCTTCACCACCTATGGCCGGGTGCCGCCGCAGACGACGCCGCCGCCGGGCACATATACCGACACCATCGTGGTCAGCGTGGTCTATTAGGTAGGGCGCGGGCAAAAAAGACTCCCTCTTTGCGCGGAAAATGGTCTATCCTCTCTCCCAGCCTTCCACCATGCTCTGGTGGGAGGATGTGCGTGTTTCAATAAACCCATCACGAGGGAGGACAGAACAACATGAAACTGCTTGCGAAATTCACCGTCGCGGCGCTGGCGCTGGGACTGGCCGCCGGCATGGCCGCCGCCAAGGAATGGAAGACCGTGCGCATCGGCACCGAGGGCGCCTACCCGCCCTTCAACTTCATCGATTCGGCCGGCAAGCTGCAAGGCTTCGACATCGATATCGCCAAGGCGCTGTGCGACAAGATGAAGGTCAAGTGCGTGTTCGTCGCCCAGGACTGGGACGGCATCATCCCCGGCCTGCTGGCCAAGAAGTATGACGCCATCGTCGCCTCCATGTCGATCACCGCCGAACGCAAGAAGAAGGTGGACTTCACCGACAAATATTACAATTCTCCGGCCACCTTCGTGGCGCCGAAGAACACGGACATCACGGATATCTCGCCCAAGGCGCTGGCCGGCAAGACCATCGGCGCGCAGTCCTCGACCATTCATTCCAATTATCTGGAAGACAATTACAAGGACTCCAAGCTGAAGTTCTACAAGACCCAGGACGAGGTCAACGCCGATCTGGCGGCGGGCCGCCTGGACGCGCAGCTGGCCGACAAGCTGGTGCTCTTCGAATGGCTGAAGACCAAGGCCGGTCAGTGCTGCAAGTTCGTCGGCCCCGGCATCACCGACAAGCGCTGGTTCGGCGAGGGCGCGGGCATCGCCGTGCGCAAGGAGGATCAGGACCTCAAGGCCATGTTCAACAAGGCCCTGAAGGAAATCATCGCCGACGGCACCTACAAGAAAATCAACATGAAGTATTTCCCCTTCTCCATCTACTAGGAGCGGGAGAACACAGCCGGTTGCGCGCCAATGGCTGACGGCGGCTCCGCTCGCGGGGCCGCCGCTGGCGCGGTTTTTTCCGGCCTTGCCGGCATGACGGTCCGGCCCGAGGGGGGATGTGACGCCCATGTGGGAAACCTTGCACCTGCTATCCTTTGGCGACGGCGGCTGGGGCGACGAGCTGCTGGCGGGGCTGAAGGTCACCATCCTGCTGGCGCTCGGCACCCTGCCCTTTGGCCTGGCGCTGGGGCTGATCGTGGCGCTGGGGCAGATTTCCTCCGAGCCCATGGTGCGCCGGGCGGCGAAAATCTACACCACCATATTTCGCGGCCTGCCGGAGCTTCTGACCATTTTCATCGTCTATTTCGGCGGCCAGATGATATTGCAGAAGATCGCCGGGCTGTTCACGGACGCCTATGTGGAGGTCAACGCCTTTTTCGCCGGCATGCTGGCGCTGGGTCTTGTCTTCTCCTCCTATGCGTCGGAGGTCTTTCTCTCGGCCTTCCGGGGCATTCCCGAGGGCCAGTGGGAGGGCGCGGATGCTCTTGGCCTGTCGCGCTTTCAGGCCTTCCGGCTGGTCATTCTGCCGCAGCTC
>JALUFY010000066.1 GCA_027051995.1 Hyphomicrobiales bacterium | reverse complement strand
CTTTCAAGAAGACTGTGGAGCTGCCGCCATATCATTACGGCGCGGTTTTCAGGCGTCCCTGACCTGATCGGCGATGCGCGCAAGGCTCTCTTCGCGCCCCAGCGCCACGAGCACCTCGAAGATGCCCGGCGAGACGTTGGAGCCGGTCAGCGCCGCGCGCAGCGGCTGGGCCACCTTGCCGAGCTTCAGCTCGTTGCTTTCGGCGAACGCCTTGACCGCCTCTTCCAGCGCCTCCTCGCGCCAGTCCGTTCGCTCCAGCACGGGCAGAAGCCGGGCCAGCACCTCGCGCCCGCCGTTGCGCAGGATCTTCTCCGCCTTCGGGATGACCGTCAGCGGGCGGGCGGCGAAGAGATAGCCGGCCAGCGAGAGCAGTTCCTTGAGCGTTTTGGCCCGCTCCTTCAGCCCGGGCAGGGAGGCGGCGAAGCGCGCCCGGCCTTCGTCCGTCTCCAGCACCTTGAGAGCGGCCTTCGCGAGCTCGGCGTCGTCTTCGGCGTGCGGCAGAAATTCGATGAAACGCCGCAGCAGCGTTTCGTCGTCGAGATTGCGCATCCACCAGCCGTTGACGCTCTCCAGCTTGGCGAAATCAAAGCGCGCGGCGGACTTGCCGATGGCTTCCACGCCGAACCATTCGATGAGCTGCTCCGTGGTGAAAATCTCCTCGTCCCCGTGGCTCCAGCCCAGCCGCGCCAGATAGTTGCGCAGGGCCTCGGGCAGATAGCCCATCGCCCGGTAGGCTTCCACGCCCAGCGCGCCGTGGCGCTTGGAGAGCTTGGCCCCGTCCGGTCCGTGGATGAGCGGGATGTGCGCCATCCTGGGTGGCGTCCAGCCAAGCGCTTCGTAGATCATCGTCTGGCGCGCCGCGTTGGTCAGGTGATCGGCGCCCCGAATGATGTGCGTCACCCCCATGTCGTGATCGTCCACCACCACGGCCAGATTGTAGGTCGGCGTGCCGTCAGCCCGCGCGATGACCAGATCGTCCATGGCCTGCGCCTTGAACTCCACCCGCCCCTGAACGGCGTCATCAATGACGATCTCGCCCTCGCGCGGGGCCTTGAAGCGCACCACAAGCGGCTTTTCGTGCGGCGGACAAAGCCCCAGATCGCGGCAGCGCCGGTCATAGGTCATGGGCCTGCCTTCCGCCCGCGCCTGCTCGCGCATGGCGGCGAGCTCCTCGGGGCTGCACTGGCAGTAATAGGCCTTGCCTTCGTCCACGAGCCTTTGCACGATCTCCTTGTGGCGTTCCACGCGGGAGAACTGCGAAACCGGCTCGCCGCGCCAGTCCAGCCCCAGCCATTTCAGCCCCTCGATGATGGCCTCATGGGCCTCTTTCGTGGAGCGTTCGCGATCGGTGTCCTCGATGCGCAGCAGCATCTCGCCGCCGTGGTGTTTGGCGAAAAGCCAGTTGAACAGGGCGGTGCGCGCCCCGCCGATGTGCAGAAATCCGGTGGGCGAGGGGGCGAAACGGGTGATGATCTTGCTCATGACATGCCTGCGCCGCGCCATCCGCCGGCGGATGCGGCGAAAAGCGGGCTCCTGATATGGTGATTCATTCAGCCGCTTCGGGCGCGGCAGATGCTAGGCTCCTCTTGCCAGTTTTTCATGGGGCAGGCAATGGGCAAGGAAGACATATGGCGCGATATCGGGACGCGGGCGCAGGCCTTGGATGACGGATATGGTCCGCCCGCCGAAGAGGCCGGGACGGCCGCGCGCGGGATTGGCCCTTCACGCTTGCGCCGCTGGCTCGCCGCCCCCGCCGGGCCGCCGCCGGGGCGTGGCGACGCCTTGGCCTGGCTGGCCGTGGCCTTCGCCGGCGGCATCGGGCTGTGGTTCATTCTGCCCCGGCCTCCGCCCCTTTGGGTCATCATTCTGGCCGGGATCTGCGCCGCCGTGGCGGGCGCGCTGGCGCTGATGCGGGGAGCCGCGGCTGCGGGCATGCTGGCCGCCGTGCTCGCCGGGCTGATGGCGGCCGGCCTGCATGTGCGCATCAATGATACCCGCCCCTTGCCGGCCAATGCGGGATATGTCCGCCTGCAGGGCCAGGTGCTGCGTATCTGGCGCTCCGCCCCCAGGCGGGCGCGCCTCATTCTGGCCGTTTCGGATATGGAGAAGGTGCGCCGCGCATACTGGCCGAAGCGGGCGCAAATCACCATTCTGGCGGGCAGGCATGGCTTGAAAGACCTGCCCCTGCCGGGCGATATGACAAGCCTGCGCGCACGCATCGGGCGTCTGCCGCAGCCTGCGGAACCTGGCGGCTACGACATGGGCAAGGTGCTGTGGTTTTCCGGCATAGGCGCATCGGGGTTCGCCTTCGCCGCGACCGTGAAACGCATGAACGCCGCCGGAGCCTGCGCGCGTTGCGGCGCGTGGCTGCGGCTGGAGCGCGCCCTGGAGCGGGCCCGGCGCGCCATGGCGGTGCGCGTGCTGGGGGCGATAAGCGACAAGCGCGCCTCCGCCCTGGCGCTGGCCCTGCTGACGGGCTCGCGCGGGCGGCTGAACCGGCGGGACAGGGAGCGCCTGCGCGCCGCCGGTCTGGCGCATATCCTGGCCATTTCGGGTCTGCATCTTTCGCTCGTCGCCGGAGCCGTCTTTTGGCTTGTGCGCGCCCTGCTGGCCGCCTTTCCGGAGATCGCCCTGCGCTGGCCGGTCAAGAAGCTGGCCACCGCCCTGGCGCTGCTGGCCGCCTTCGCCTATCTGCTCATCTCCGGCAATTCCGTGGCCACCCGGCGCGCCTTCATCATGCTGGCGGTCATGACCTTCGCCCTGATGCTCGACAGGCCCGCCATCACCATGCGCAATCTGGCGCTGGCCGCCCTGATCATCCTGCTGATCCGCCCGGAAATGGCCGTGCGCGCCGGGTTTCAGATGTCTTTTCTGGCCGTCATGGGGCTGATCGCCGCCTATGAGGTCATCACATGGCGCGCCATGCAAGGCCCGCCAGCGCCGCGCCGGGCCGCAAGCCGCCTTGCGCGGATGGCGCGCAAGCCGCTGCTGTTCATCGGCGGGCTGGCCCTGAGCACCCTGATCGCGGGCAACATGACCAGCCTTCCGGTGGCCTGGCATTTCAACCGGCTGGCGCTTTACGGGCTGGCGGGCAACATCCTGGCCCTGCCGCTGCTCACGGTGATTGTCATGCCCGCCGGTCTCGCCGGGCTCGCCGCCATGCCGCTGGGGCTGGAAGGGCCGTTTCTGCGCATCATGGAACAGGGCCTGCAAGCCATTCTGTGGTGGGCCGGGCAGGTCTCTGCCTGGCCGCACGCGGTCATCCCCGCCGCCGCCATGCGCCTGCCCGCAGCGCTGCTCATCGCCGGCGGGCTGATCCTGCTGGCCCTGCGCCGCGACAGATGGCGGCTGGCCGGGCTGGCGGCGGTTCTGGCGGGCGTGCTCATCCCGCCCGCCCCGCGCCCGGATGTTCTGGTGGAGGAAGCCGGGCGCGCCGTGGCCGCGCGCGGCGCGGATGGCCTGCTGGTTCCGGCGCCGGGCAGGGCGGGGCGTTATGTCATCGCCCGGTGGCTGCGCCGCGATGGCGACGGCGCGGACGAAAAGGCCGCCCGCGCCCGCAAGGGCTGGACATGCGGCAAACGCCGCTGCGTCTTTCAAACCGGCGGCGGGCGCATCGTCTATCTCCTGCCGGAGCCCTGGAAAAAGGGCAGGAAATCTTATGCAAACAATGACTTGCGCAAGGATGTTGAATCGGATTGCAAGGCCGGAGACATCCTGATTTCCGCCATCCCCTTGCGCGGGCTGTGCAAGAAGGCGCGCATCCGCCTGGGCCGCTTCGATCTGTGGCGCAAGGGCGCGGCCGCGATATATCTGGATGAGGGCAGGGTCGTCACCAGCGCCGGTATCCGCGAGGGCCGCCCCTGGGCCGCCCCGCCCATCGCCCGGCGCAAGGTGCTGAAACAACAAGGACGCCGGCCAGACCCGAAGGCCGGCCAGCGCCCGGATACTTCTTCCGTTTCCGGCCAGCGCGCCGGAAAGGTACGCAACTCACACCCGGCAAACTAGCCCGCCGTGCTTAATGTATTCCTAACCTGAAGGAAAAAACCGCCGGCCCGCGCCTGATCATACGCACGGCCTAAAACTGAAACTGCTCGTTGATGACGCGCTCGGCCAGCGAATGGCCCGGATCGAAGAGCAGTCTTGCACCAATGCTTTCGTCCTGGGTGATGTCCACCGCCCGGATGTCGCGGTATTCGCGGTTGTCCGCCACCGCCGCCACGGGGCGCTTTTCGGCCTCCAGCACGTCGATGCGCACCAGCGCCTCCTTGGGCAGGATGGCCCCGCGCCAGCGCCGGGGGCGGAAGGGCGAGATGGGCGTCAGCGCCAGCAGGGGCGAGTTGATGGGCAGGATGGGCCCCTGAGCCGACAGGTTGTAGGCCGTGGAGCCCGCGGGCGTGGCCAGGATCAGCCCGTCGCAGACCAGCTCCTTCATGCGCACCTGGCCGTCTATGGAGATGCGCAGCTTGACCGCCTGATGCTTCTGGCGGAACAGCGAAACCTCGTTGAAGGCCAGCGCCTCGTGCTCGTGGCCCTGGATGTCCTCGGCCACCATGCGCAGCGGATGAATGGTTGTCATCTCCGCCGCCTTCAGCCGCGCCGGCAGATTGTCCGGCGAATAGTCGTTCATCAGAAAGCCGACGGAGCCCCGGTTCATGCCATAGATGCGTTTGCCGGTGGACAGGAACCTGTGCATGGTCAGCAGCATCAGCCCGTCGCCGCCCAGCGCCACGATGTAATCCGCCTCGCCGGCGGGCGTGCCGCCATAGCGCGCGATCAGTTCCTTGCGGGCCTCCTCGGCCTCCGGCGAATCCGAGGCGATGAAGGCGATCTTCATCTCCCCGTTCCGCCCGTTCTCGTTGCCGGAATCCTTTTTCATGGCGAACGTCATAGCAAAACAGGCGGGCTTTTTGATAGACTTCTTTTCGCAACCACCCGGAGGAGCACGGATCATGGCCCATACGATACTTGTTCTCGGCGGCGCGCGCTCGGGCAAGAGCCGCTACGCGGAAGAGCTGGCGGCGGCCCACGAGGGCGCGCGCGTCTATATCGCTACCGCCCGGGCGGGGGATGAGGAAATGGCCATGCGCATCTCGGCCCATCAGGC
This sequence comes from Hyphomicrobiales bacterium, assembly GCA_027051995.1. Classification (GTDB taxonomy): domain Bacteria; phylum Pseudomonadota; class Alphaproteobacteria; order Rhizobiales; family Aestuariivirgaceae; genus Thermopetrobacter. The sequence goes on along the minus strand of JALUFY010000066.1, from coordinate 778 downwards.
AAGGCGCGGGCGCGCCTGGGCCACGGTGGAAGAGCCGCTGGAGCTCGTCCCGGCCCTGCGCGCGGCGGCTCAGGAGGGCGGCTTCATTCTCGTGGACTGCATCACCCTGTGGTTGAGCAATCTGATGATGGCGCGGCGCGACATGGCCGCCGAGGTGGAGGACTTGTGCGAGGCGGCCAGAGCCCTGCCGGGGCGGTTGTGTTTCGTCTCCAACGAGGTCGGCCTCGGCATCGTGCCGGACAATCCGATGGGCCGCTACTTCCGCGACGAGGCCGGTTTCGCCAACCAGATGCTCGCCCAGGCCGCCGACGAAGCCGTCTTCATGGTCTCCGGCCTGCCCATGAAACTGAAATAGATGCACGGCGGAAAATGCCGCTTGGACGAATCACAAGCCGCCTTGCGCGCCGTTCGTTAAGGAAAAACATTCAAATGCGTTGTAATATGGCCGTGATTGGCATATAGGATTTCGCATCACCGCTTGGGAGGGCCTCGTGGCGGAGTGGTGACGCAGCGGACTGCAAATCCGTATACCCCGGTTCGATTCCGGGCGAGGCCTCCATATTTCCCCTCATTTCACACGCCCGCCGCGTCAATCCGCTCTTGGCGCGGGCGCGCCGCCATGCGAAAAGGCCGCACGCACTTTGGCCTTGAAGGTAACAGGCATGACGGACACTTCATCACAGGACGATACGGGCGCGCCGCGCGTCGGCATCGTTTCGCTCGGCTGCCCCAAGGCGCTGGTGGATTCGGAGCGCATCATCACCCGGCTGCGGGCGGA
>JALUFY010000065.1 GCA_027051995.1 Hyphomicrobiales bacterium | reverse complement strand
GTAATAGCCCTGCCTGGCCAGATGCCTTTGCAGCTCAATGCGCTCGGCCCTGCTGAGCATGCGCTGGCGCACCGGCCAGGAGGCCACGATCGGCCCCGCCCCGCCGATGCGGTCGGCCAGATGGCCCACCGCCAGCGCGTAGGCGATGGAATTGTTGTAGGTCAGAATGGCGCGGAAGTTGTCCGTCACCAGAAAGGCCGGCCCCTTGCGCCCGGCGGGCAGGATCACCCATGCGCGCGCATCGCCGGCGTAGAACCGCGCCGCCGCCGCCGGCCGCACGCCCATGCGCGCCCATTGCGACACCCGCCAAGGCCGCCCGAAGCCGCTCATCCGGTAATCGAAGCCGCGCGGCAGCACCACCTCCCAGCCCCACGGGCGGCCCGGCCGCCAGCCGCGCCTCTTCAGATAATTGGCGCTGGAGGCCAGCGCATCGCCCAGATTGTTCCAGATGTCGCGCCTGCCGTCGTGGTCGAAGTCCCGCGCGTAGCCGAGATAGGTCGTCGGGATGAACTGCGTATGCCCCATGGCCCCGGCCCACGAGCCGGTCATGGCCTTCGGGGAGATGTCCCCGTGCTGGAGGATTTTCAGCGCCGCGATGAGCTGCGTGCGGCCATACTTCCGCTTGCGCCCGGTGAAGGCCAGCGTCGCCAGCGCCCGGATGACGTTGTTCTTTCCGGTGTAGGAGCCGTAATTAGTCTCCATCCCCCAGATGGCCAGAACCACCCGGCGCGACACGCCATACTTGCGCTCGATCGCCCCCAGAACGCCGGAAAGACGGCGCAGCTTCTCCCGCCCCCTGGCGATGCGCGCATCCGTCACCCGCCTTGCGATATAGGCCCATACGGGGGTTGAGAACTCCGGCTGATGGCCCAGCCGCCTGATCACGTCCGGATCGGGTGTTACGCCGGAGAAGGCGCGCGCATAGGTGCGCCGCGAAATGCCCGCCCGCCGCGCCACGGGCCAGAAGTCATCGACGAACTGCGCGAACGCCGCCTTCGTGGCCAGCCAGGCCAGCACATCCGCGCTGTCCCGCCGTTCTGGAAAGGCCGGACGCCCAAGCGCCAGCGCCGCCAGCAGAACGATCCCGGCCAGCGCGCCCGCGCCCTTTTTGCCCCTTGCGGTCATCATGCGGAACCAGCCCTTATCCGTTGCGCGCCATCAGATGCTTTTCCCAGGCGTAGGCGGAGGCGACGATCCCGTCGAGATCATCATGCTCCGGCGACCACCCCAGGGTCTCGCGGATCTTGTCCGCCCCGGCCACCAGCGCGGGCGGATCACCCGCCCTGCGCGGCGACATGACCACCTTGAAATCATGCCCGGCGGCCTTCCTGACCGCGTCGATGACCTCCAGAACCGAAAAGCCCCGCCCGTATCCGCAATTGAACACCGAGCTTTCCCCGCCGCCGCGCAGGAAGTCCAGCGCGTCCAGATGCGCCGCGATCAGATCGGTGACATGGATGTAGTCGCGGATGCAGGTGCCGTCCGGCGTGTCGTAATCCGTGCCGAACACCTCCATTTTCTCGCGCTGGCCAAGGGCGGTCTGCGCCGCCACCTTGATCAGATGCGTGGCGTTCGGCGTCGATTGCCCGGTGCGCCCTTTCGGGTCGGCCCCGGCGACGTTGAAATAGCGCAGAGCCACGTAATTCATCTCGTGCGCGGCGGAGACGTCCTCCAGCATCCATTCGGTCATCAGCTTGGAGCGCCCGTAAGGGTTGATGGGATCAAGCCGGGCGTCCTCGAAGGCCGGATTGGACTCCGGAATGCCGTAAACCGCGGCGGAAGAGGAAAAGATGAAATGCGGCACGCCCCCCTTCACCGCCGCCTCCATCAGGTTGCGCGTGTTGGAGGTGTTGTTGTGATAGTATTTCAGCGGATTTTCCACCGATTCCGGCACGATGATGGAGCCGGCGAAATTGATGATCGCGTCCACCTTGTGATCGCGGATGACCTTTCCGGCCAGTTCCATGTCGCCGATGTCGCCAACAACGAGCTTCGCCTTGGGCGAGATGGCCCATTCAAAGCCGGTGGACAGATTGTCCAGCACCACCACGTCCTCGCCGCGATCGGTGAGCGCATAAACCATGTGCGAGCCGATGTATCCCGCCCCGCCGGTAACCAGAACCGTCATGCATCATTCTCCTGGCAGACCCCGTTAAAGGGGTTGTTCATTCATTTCCGCCATCATTATCACCGTCAGACGACTCCAAATGGTAAACGGAGCGCGAAAGTCCGCGATAAACTTGCAACTTTCCCGCGCCTGCCCCCGCACACGGCAGGAACCCGCTCAGGAGCAGCGCCATGAAAAAAATCCGCAAGGCCGTCTTCCCCGTCGCCGGTCTCGGCACCCGCTTTCTGCCGGCCACCAAGGCCGTGCCCAAGGAAATGCTCACGGTCATCGACCGCCCGGTGATCCAGTGGGTCGTTGACGAAGCCCGCGAGGCCGGCATCGAGCATTTCATCTTCGTCACCGGCCGCAACAAGGGCGTCATCGAGGATCATTTCGACCGCCAGTTCGAGCTTGAGGAGACCCTGCGCAGGCGCGGCAAGACGCAGGCCTTGGAGATGCTGGAAAGGGATCTCCCCCAGGCGGGCCAGACCAGCTTCACCCGCCAGCAGGAGCCCAGGGGCCTGGGCCATGCCGTCTGGTGCGCCCGCGAACTCACCGGCGAAGAGCCCTTCGCCCTGCTGCTGCCCGACATGCTCATTCAGGGCAGACCAGGCTGCCTGAAGCAGATGATCGATGTTTACGAACAGACCAGCGGCGGCAACATCATCGCGGTGGAGGAGGTTCCGCCCGAAGAGGTGCACAAGTATGGCGCCGTCGGCATGGGCCGCACAAAGGGGAACAAAGCCTTCCAGATCACCTCGATGGTGGAAAAACCAGATCCGGGAAAGGAGCCGTCAAACCTCATCATCTCCGGGCGTTACATCCTGCAGCCGGAAATCTTCGATCACCTGGCCCGCCAGAAGCCCGGCGCGGGCGGCGAAATCCAGATCACCGACGCCATGATCGCCCTGCTGGAAAGCGGCCAGGATTTCTGGGGCGTGAAATACGAAGGCGAAACCTACGACTGCGGCTCCAAGCTGGGCTTTCTGTCGGCCAACATCGCCTTCGGCCTGGCCGACGGCCACCTCGGCCCCATGCTGCATGACATTCTCAATCAGCTTTCCGGGCAGGATACGGGACCGGGGCGCGCAGACAGCCTGACCGGCAACCTGCGCAAGAAGGTGGAAAAACTGCTGACCCGCAACGCCGGGTAATCAACAGCTATAAATCGCCCTTGTGCGCTTTCGTGACGATCTCCAGATACTCCTTCTCGCCGAAGGGAATCGGATTGCCGCCCGCCGAAGGATCCTTCACCGCCATGGCGGCGATCTCCTCCAGCCGGTCATCGCCGATGCCGATTTCCGCCAGAGAGTTGGGAATGCCAATGGCCTTTCTCAGCTCCAGCACCCACTCCAGCACGCCCTCGAAGCCGTCCTCAAGCCCCAGCCAGGCGGCCAGCCGCCCGAAGCGCTCTTCTATGGCCGGGCGGTTGGCCTTCAGCACGTAGGGCATGAGGATGGCGTTGAGCATGCCGTGATGGGTATCGTAAACCCCGCCCAGCGGATGGGCCAGCGCGTGCATGCCGCCCAGCCCCTTCTGGAAGGCCGTCGCGCCCATGGCCGAGGCCATCAGCATCTTTCCGCGCGCCTCGATGTTTTCCGGATCCTTCACCGCCGTTTCGAGGTTCTCCTTCACCAGCCGCATGCCCTCCACGGCGATGCCGTCGGCCATCGGGTGAAAGCCCGGCGCGCAATAGGCCTCCAGATTGTGCGACAGCGCGTCCATCCCCGTCGCCGCCGTCAGCCCGGCGGGCAGGCCCACCGTCAGCTCGGGATCAAGCACGGCGATGGACGGCATCAGTTTGGGATGGAAGATGATCTTCTTCTCGTGCGTCTCCGCGTTGGTGATGACGCCTGCCCGGCCCACCTCGGAGCCGGTGCCCGCCGTGGTGGGCGCCGCGATGATGGGCGCGATGGCCTCCGCCTTCGCCCGCGTCCAGTTGTCGCCCACGTCCTCGAAGTCCCACAGGGGCCGCTCCTGGCCGGCCATCATGGCGATCACCTTGCCCGCGTCCAGCGCCGAGCCGCCGCCGATGGCGATGACCCCGTCCATCTTCCCGGAGCGGAAGACCTCCGCGCCCTTCTCGATGTTCTCGCCCGTTGGATTGGGCCTGATATCGGCGAAGACCTTCACGCCAAGCCCCTCCGCCGCCAGCCGGCCGACGATATCCGCGATCATCGGCATGGCCGCCAGCCCCGGATCGGTTACCAGCAGCGGCTTTTCGATGCCCAGCTCCGCGCACATGGCGGCCAGCTCCCCGGCGCGCCCCGGCCCGAAGCGCACGGACGTGGGATAATTGTAATTGGCGTTCGGCATGATCCTCTTTCCTTCTCTTTTCCACCCGCTTGTCAATCGGTCTTGACCCGGAAGTGATGCGACTTCGGTCTGGTCAGCACCTCGTATCCCAGTTTCGACAGGGTGACCCCGCGCCCGGAGTTCTTCCAGCCCGTCCAGGCCAGCGCCGGATCAAGATAGTCGCAGCGGTTCATGTAGATGGTGCCCGCCTCCAGATCGTCCGACAGCGCCCGCGCGGCCTCCACGTCGCGCGTCCACAGCGAGGCGGTCAGGCCGAATTCGCTGTCGTTCATCAGCTGCACGGCCTCCTCGTCTCCGCTCACCTTCATGATGCCGATGACCGGCCCGAAGCTCTCCTCGCGCATGACGGACATCTGATGATTGACGCCCGTCAGCACCTGCGGCGCCATGTAGGGCGAGCCCGGCGCATCCAGCGGAAAATCCTTCGTATCGATGTGCGCCGTGGCCCCGCCGCGCAGAGCCTCCCCGATCTGCCCGCGCACGAAATCCGCCGCCGCGCCCTTGACCATGGGCCCCAGCGTCGTCGCCTCGTCCAGCGGATCGCCCAGCACATATTGTCTGGTAATCTCCACGAATTTTTCCACGAAATCGTCGTAGACATCCGCCTGCACGTAGATGCGCTCAACCCCGCAGCAGGATTGCCCGGAGTTGAAGAAGGCCCCGTCCACCAGATTTTCGGCGGCGAACCCGATATCGGCGTCTGCCCGCACATAGGCCGGATCCTTGCCGCCCAGCTCCAGCCCCACGGGGATGAACCTGCCCACGGCGGCCTCCTCCATCACCCGGCCGCCGCCCACCGAGCCGGTGAAATTCACCATGTCGGCAAGCCCCGAGGAGATGATTTGCGCGGTCTGCTCATGGTTCAGGAACAGATGCGAGAACACCCCTTCCGGCAGCCCCGCCGCGTCAAATGCCTGCTGGAAGCGCCTGGCCACCAGCGGCGTTGACGAGGCGTGCTTGAGCACCACCGCGTTGCCCGCCATGAGCGCGGGCACGATGGCGTTGACCACCGTCAGATAGGGATAGTTCCACGGCGCGATAACGAAGACCACGCCCAGCGGCTCGCGCGTGATATAGCGCTCGAAGCCTTCCTTGGGCCCCGGATCGACGGGCGCCAGCGCCTCTGCGGCGATATCGATCATGTAGCGGGCGCGCTCCTCCAGCCCGTTTAGTTCCCCGCCGCCGAAGCGCACCGGCCGGCCCATCTGCCAGGCCAGCTCCGGCACGATCTCCTCGCGCATGGCCAGCATGGCGTCCACCGCCCTGTTGCAGATCGCGGCGCGCTCGGCAATGGGCCTCTTGCGCCAGGCGGCCTGCGCCGCGCGCGCGGCGGCGAAAGTCTCCTCCACCTGCCGCTGGCTGGCGATGGGCATCTCGGCGTAAACGGAGCCGTCAACGGGGGAAATGCAGCGGATAACGTCACTCATGACAACCTCCCTCGGGGCGCGCAAACGCCCCTGAATAAACAGCAC
>JALUFY010000064.1 GCA_027051995.1 Hyphomicrobiales bacterium | reverse complement strand
GCCCTACGCCCGCTATGATGAGACCATCCCCGCCGCCCTGGCGGAGCGGGCGCCCCTCAGCTCCGCCAGGGCGGCGGGGATGGTCTCATCATAGCGGGCGTAGGGCACGGCCTCGCCGCGTCCCGTGTTTCCCCGATCATCGCGCAGGGTGACGATGATGGTTTTCGCCGCGTCGCGCGAGCCGCGCGAGATGGTGAAGGGGCGGATGAGCGGCCAGCTTTTTTCTTCCACATCGAGATGGAGCATGAGGCGGTGTCCGGAAATGAAAAGAGCGGGAGATGCTCCCGCCCTTGTATCAGGTTGCCCGCCTTGTGTCAGGCGTTGTCGAGACGGCCTGTGGCGCGGGCGAGCAGGAGGTAGAGCTTGCCCGATTCCGAGGCCAGGCAGGAGTCCACCAGCTCTTCGCCCTCCGGCGCGCCGGCCACGGTGTCGAGCAGCAGCTCGAAGAGGCGGATGAAGGCGTCCACGCGCTCGCGGATGTGGCTTTCCTGGGCGTAGCGGCGCGAGATTTCATCGGTCATCTCGCGGCCCCGGCGCAGGTAGAGGTGATGGGTATAGACCGAGGTCTCGCCCTTCTTCCAGCGCTGCTCCAGCTCGCCGGGCAGGCGCTCTTCCAGCCCGCGCACGAGATCGCGGCTGGCGGAGTTGAGCGAGGCGACCAGCTCTTCCGTCTTGCGCGCGGCGGCGGATCTGCGGGCCTTGCGCGGGGCGGCGGATGACAGCCCCAAGCTGGCGGACAATCCGCCCGCAGCGCCCGTGGTCATGCTGCCCATGCCGGCCCTGCTGGTGGTGGAGGAGGTGCTCCGCGCGGTCTTTTCGCGGGCGCCGGACATCCTGGGAGCCCTGGATGCGGCGCCCTCAGATTTTCCCGGCGAGCCCTCGTCCAGATAGATGCCCGGCCCGGAGAGATCGAGCGAGGCGGCCTGGCGCTTGACGACATCGGCCAGGGCGTTGAGGGCCGAGATCTGATCGGCGACGACGCGGCGCATGTTGTCGGCGTTGGCGCGGGTCTCCTCGGGCAGCTCCAGAATGGCGCGCTTGAGCTCGCCGCGCACGATGTCCACCTCCTTGATGACCTGCTGGGCGGTGCGCCGCAGGTGATCGGCGGTGGTGGTGAACTCCTCGGTGGAGGCGGTGAGCATCTCGTTGATGGAGGCGACGAGGCGCTCGTGCTGCTCGCGGATGGTGCGGGCGGCCTTGGCCACCTGGGTGTCGGAGATGGATTCCAGCCGCTCGATTTCCTGGCGCAGGGTCTCCGCTGCGGCGGTCGTCTGGGCGGTGATGAGGCGGCCGATTTCCCCGGTGCGCTCCTGGGCGCCATCGAGGGAGGAGTTGATGTTGGCCATGTAGGTCTTCATCAGGGCGTCCACCTCGGTGACGCGGCCGGTGAGCTGATCGATGAGGCCGGAGAAGAGATCCTCGCGGTTGGTGAGCACTTCAGTGATCTTCGCGTCGAAGCGGTCGGTGGCGCGCTCGACGATGCCGGAGACTTCCTTCAGGCGCGAGGAGACGCGCTCGGAGACGTTCTCCAGCTTGCCGGTGAGCTTGACGGAGGCGCCCTCCAGCTTTTCGTCCAGCTCGCCCGCGGCGGCGGCCAGCTGGGCGGAGAGGATTTCGCCGGCCTTCTTCATGTGGCCGGTGAAGCGCACGGAGCTTTCGTCCAGCCGCTTGGCGGTCAGGGCGGTGTTCTGCTCCAGATCCTTGGTGGCCTCGTCGATGCGGGCGGTGATCTGGCCGGCGGTCTCCTCGAAGCGCGAGGCGATGCCGCTGGTGCTCTCGCCGAGATCACGCGAGAAGGCGGTGGAGGTATCCTTCAGGTGGCCGATGATGCCGCGCGCGGTGGTCTCCAGTCCTTCATCAAAGGCGGAGGTGGCCTTGCCAAGGTTCTCCAGAATGCGGCCCGTCGCGCCGTCCAGCAGGTTGACGAAGTTCTTGCCGGTGTGATCGAGCTGCTCGGTGAGGTCGGTGGAGATCTCGCTGAGCAGGGCGTTGGCGGCGTCGAAACGCCCGCCCAGTTCGCGGGCGGAGCTTTCGATGCGCTGGAACATGGTGGAGCTGGTTTCGTCCAGATGCTCGCGCAGGGTGGTGGCGGTCACATCCAGCTTGTTGATCAGCTCGCCGGATGTCTGCTCCATGTGCGCCGATGTCTCGCCAAGGCGGCTGGCCAGCGTCTGGGAGGTTTCGGCCAGCTTGCCAGTGACTTCCGCGGAGGTGCTTTCCAGACGGCTGGTGAGGTTTTCCGCCGTGTCGGACAGGCGGCCGGTGATGTCGGTGGAGACATTCTCCAGACGGCCCAGCAGCTCGTGGGAGGTGCCGTCCAGCCGCTCGGTGACGGTGGCGGAGATGTGATCCAGCCGTCCGGTCAGGTCGAGCGAGGTGCTCTCCAGACGGGAGGCGAGTTTCTCGGTGGTGTCCTCCAGGCGGGAGGTGAGGCCGGTGGAGGCCACGTCCAGCAGCTCGGACATGCGGCCCGTGGCGGTTTCCAGCTTGCTGGTCATGCCGCTGGCGGCGGTCTCGATGCGGCTGGTGATGGAGGTGGTGGAGGTTTCCAGATGATCCGTCATCTGGGCGGTGGCCTCGCTGACGCGGGTGAAGTAGGCGCTGGCGGAATCCTCCAGCCGCTTGGCCATGGCTTCGGAGCTTTCCTCGAGCAGGCCTTCCAGCCCCTCGGCGGTGTCGCGCAGCTTGCGCACCACGGTCATGGAGGTGCCTGTGATGTTGCTGGAGAGCTTCTCCGTGGCCTCGTCGAAGTATTGCGAGATCTGCGCGGAGGCCTCGGCGGCCTGGGTGAACAGGTTCGCGGCCCGGTTCTCGAAATGGCCGGAGAGCTTGGCCGTGGTTTCGTCGAAGAGCGTGGAGATGCGGTTTGTCGCGCCGTCGGCGTGAGCGGCCAGGCGGGCGGCGGTCTGCTCGGCCTTTTCGGCCATTTCGCCGGTGGCGGCTTGCAGGTTCTCCGACAGGGATTCCGCCGCCGAGCGCAGGCGGGCCTCGGCCTGAAGCGAGGTGTTCTGGATGCGCTCGCCGATCTGGGCGGTGGATTCGTCCAGATGCGCGCCGATGCGGCTGGTGGCCTCGGCGACGTGCTCGAAGAGAGTGGCGGAGCTTAGCTCGACCTTTTCGGACATCTCTCCGGTGGCCTTGTCGAGACGGCCGGAGAGCTCCTGGGCGGCGGAGCGCAGACGGGTTTCGGCCTGTTCGGAGGTTTCCTTGATGCGCGCGTCGATCTGGGCGGTGGATTCGTCCAGATAGCCGCCGATCTGCGCCGTCGCCTCGGCGACGCGCTTGAACAGGGTGGCGGAGCTTTCCTCGACCTTGGCCGACATCTCTCCGGTGGCGCCGTCCAGCATGGAGGCCAGTTCGTCCGCCACGGTGCGCAGGCGGGTTTCGGCCTGCATGGAGGTGCCCTGGATGCGCTCGCCGATCTGTTTGGTGGATTCGTCCAGATGCGCGCCGATCTGGCTGGTGGCCTCGGCGACATGGTTGAAGAGGGCGGCGGAGCTTTCCTCCACCCTGGCGGACATCTCTCCGGTGGCCTTGTCGAGACGGCCGGAGAGCTCCTGGGCGGCGGAGCGCAGGCGCTTTTCGGCCTGTTCGGAGGTTTCGCCGATGCGCTTGCCGATGATGGTGGTGGATTCGTCGAGATATTCGCCGATCTGCGTCGTCGCCTCGGCGACGCGGCCAAAGAGCGCCCCGGAGGTTTCTTCCAGCTTGGCGGTCATGCTGGTGGTGGCCTCGTCAAGCCGCGAGAACAGCTTGCCGGAGGTTTCCTCCAGTCTGGCGTTCATCTGGCTGGTGGCCTCGCTGGCGCGCGAGAAGAGCTCCGAGGAGGTCTCTTCCAGCCGGTTCGCCAGATCGGTGGTGGCGGTTTGCAGGTAATTGTGCAGCTCGTCGCGGGCGGAGGCGACGTTGTGGACAAACTCGCCGGAGACCGAAAGGAGCTTCTCGCCCATCATGGCGGAGGCTTCCTCGATGCGGCTGGAGACTTCGCCGCCGGCGTTGACGATCTTGTCCGACAGCTCGCCGGCGACGGACTTCAGGTGATAGGTGATGTTGTCGCCGGAGGTCTGGAGCAGCTCGGTGGTCTGGGTGGAGGTTTCGCGGATCTGCCCGGTGAGTGTGGCCGTCATGCCCTCGATGGCGCGGGTCGTTTCGGTGTTGGTCTTCGCCAGCTCTTGGGCGGAATCGCGCAGGGCGCCGACGACGGATTTCTCCAGCTCCTTGACATGGACGCCGAAGCGGGCGGACTCATCGCCCAGCGTGCCGGTGGCCGAGTTCAGCATCTGAAGCTGTTCGCTCAGGTTCTCGGAGAAGCCCTTGCTCTCGCTGAGCAGCACGGAGGACATCTGCTCGAGCCGGGCCACCTGATTGCCGATTTCGCCGGTGGTCAGGGCGGTGCGCGAGGAAACCTCCTCCAGCGTGGCGGTGAAGGTTCCGGCGGTGCCCTTCAGGTTCTGATCGAGATTGTCCAGGGTATTGGCCGCCGTGGTGACGAGGCTGTTCAGCTGGCTGGTGTTCTCCTCCAGCCTGCTGATGACGGGGGCGGCGTCGGCGTTGAGGGTGCGGCCGATGTCGGCCAGGGCGGCGCGCTGATGCTCCAGCCCGGCCAGCAGGGCGCGGATGCGCTCCTCGTTGGAGCCGAAGGCGCGCTCCAGCGAGGCCATCTCCTTGTTGACGATGGTTTCCAGCTCGGCGGCGCGCTTGACGGCGTGCTCCATGCCGCCGACCAGATGATCGATTTCGCCGCGCACCTTGCGGGTGACGGCAGAGAGGCCGCCGGTGGCCACCTCGTCGGGACGCATCAGGCGCAGGGCGGTGTGCACCAGGGCCTCGGAGACCTGGCGCATGTGCTGGGCGCGCCACAGCAGATAGGCCGTGGCCCAGACGAGGAAAATGGGCAGGAACAGGGCGATGAGCGCCGTCGCCGACGTGGGCAGGTTGGCCGGCGAGACGGGGTTGTCCATGGCCGCTATGGTTGGGCCATAGATGGCGGCGATGGCGAACACCCAGAACAGCGAGGTGAAGAAGGCGAACCAGAACGGCCCCGTGGAGGGGCGCTTGTTCATGCGGGCGAGCAGGGCGGCGGCCATGGCGTCGTTCTGGTTGGCCGGATGGACGCGCAATTTCTTGCGCGCGGGTGCCTTGCGCCGCCTGTCATCGGGAGCCGCGTTTTCCGCCTCGGGCCGCTGGCGCGCCGGACGGGCGCTCTGCCTTGGTGATTTCGCCATTTTGCCTGCTCTGTCTGTTCTTCAAATCTGCCCCTGGCCCGCCGCCGCGCCGCAAACCGCGCGCCGGGCGGGCCGCCCGTGTGGCGCCATGAGTCACAGGAACCCCACAATCTCGCCTATTATTAGCCCATCGCATCCGCGAACCTCCCGCATAATTCAAAGTTTGGTTAATATTGTGACCTTTTTTGAATCAAATTGTCCGGGGTGTTCATCATTTCCTAACCATGTCCGGCGATGGTCCGGCTGTGTAAACCCGCTTTTGTGAATGCTTGTGGCACCATGCGCGCGGATCACCGCTCCGTAATTCGCGAGGAGTAAAGCGCATGGCCGCGAACGCATCAATGGAAAAGACCGTCCCGGCGCTAGCCGATGTCGTCGATACGGCGCATCTGGGACGCTACACCATGGGAGACGTGAAGCTGGAGCGCGAGCTGCTCGGCATGTTCAGCCGCCAGCTGGAGGAAATCGTCTTCGCTCTTGCCGCCACGAAGGATAGCGGGGAATGGAAGCTGCTGGCCCATACCCTGAAGGGCGCGGCGATGGCCGTCGGGGCCTTTCCGCTGGCAACCACGGCCAGGGCGCTGGAAGAGGCCGGGCCGGACGCGCCACAGGCCTTGCGCGATGAACTGGCGCGGCGCGCGGCGGCCTATCAGGCGGCCTGGCGGCGCTAGGG
>JALUFY010000063.1 GCA_027051995.1 Hyphomicrobiales bacterium | reverse complement strand
GATTCGCTCAACTGGGTGGAGAACATGAAGGTCTCCATCGGCACCGTGCTGGAGACGGGCAAGATCTGCGAGGCGGTGGTGTGCTACACCGGCGACATCCTCGATCCGGCGCGGCCCAAGTATGACTTGGATTATTACGTCAGGATGGCGCGCGAGCTGAAGGCGGCGGGCACGCACATCCTCGGCATCAAGGACATGGCCGGATTGCTGAAGCCGGCGGCGGCGCGCGTTCTCGTCAAGGCGCTGAAGGAGGAAACCGGCCTGCCGGTGCATTTCCACACCCACGACACCTCCGGCATTTCGGCGGCCTCCGTGCTGGCGGCGGCGGAGGCCGGGGTGGACGCGGCGGACGCGGCGATGGATTCCATGTCCGGCCTGACCAGCCAGCCAAATCTCGGCTCCATCGTCGAGGCGCTGCGCAATACCGAACGCGACACGGGGCTCGATCCGGCGGTCATCCGCCGGTTCTCGGACTACTGGGAGGCGGTGCGGGCGCGCTACGCGGGCTTCGAATCCGATCTGCGCGCGGGAGCCTCGGAGGTCTATCTGCACGAAATGCCCGGCGGGCAGTTCACCAACCTGAAGGAGCAGGCGCGCGCCCTGGGGCTGGCCGACCGCTGGCACGAGGTGGCCAGGATGTATGCGGAGGTCAACCGCCTGTTCGGCGATATCGTCAAGGTGACGCCCAGCTCCAAGGTGGTGGGCGACATGGCGCTGATGATGGTCTCCGCCGGGCTGACGCCGGAGGATGTGCTTGATCCGGACAAGGAGATCGCCTTTCCCGAATCCGTGGTGGCCATGTTCCGCGGCGAGCTGGGCCAGCCGCCGGGCGGATGGCCGAAGGCTCTGCAGGAAAAGATCCTGAAGGGCGAAAAGCCGCTCACCGGCCGCCCCGGGGCCGGTCTGCCGCCGGCCGATCTGGCGGCGGAGAAGAAGAAGGCGGAAGAGGCCGCCGGGCGGGAGGTCACGGACGAGGAGCTGTTCAGCTATCTGATGTATCCGAAGGTCTTTGCCGAATATGCGCGAAAGCGCAGGGAGAGCGGCCCGGTGGAGGCCCTGCCGACGTGGAACTTCTTCTACGGCATGGAGCCCGGAGACGAGATCGAGGTGGAGCTGGAAACCGGCAAGGCGCTGCATGTGCGCTATCTGACCACCGGCGAGGAGGACGAGGAAGGCTACCGCAAGGTCTTCTTCGAGCTCAACGGCACGCCGCGCACGGCGACGATCGCCGTTCACGCCTCCGAGGCGCATGAAAACCGCCACCCGAAGGCCGATCCGGCCAACCCGAAGCACATCGGCGCGCCGATGCCGGGCATGGTCTCCACCATCGCGGTGAAGGAAGGCCAGACGGTGAAGGCCGGCGATGTGCTGTGCACCCTGGAGGCGATGAAGATGGAAACCGCCATTCACGCCGAATCCGATGGCGTGATCGCCCGCGTCCTCGTGCACCCGGCCCAGCAGGTGGACGCCAAGGATCTTCTGATGGAGATGGAGTAGGGAG
>JALUFY010000062.1 GCA_027051995.1 Hyphomicrobiales bacterium | reverse complement strand
TCTTGCCGCAGCCTTTGCTAAAGCCGATTATTATGCTCGGGTATTCAGCAAACCCGGCCATGTTCACCATGAGGGGAAGGTAACGATGACCACATCCGCGACAGCCGCGAACGAAGGAAGGGACATTCCATTCTACCGCCCGGCGGGCAATGAATGCGAGGTTTTCGAAAAGGCCTATGAACTGAAACTGCCGCTTCTGCTCAAGGGGCCGACGGGCTGCGGCAAGACGCGCTTTGTCGCCCACATGGCCGCCAGACTGGGCCTGCCACTGCAAACGGTGGCCTGCCACGACGATCTGGCCGCCGCCGATCTCACCGGCCGCTACCTGCTCAAGGGCGGCGAGACGGTGTGGACGGACGGCCCGCTGACCACCGCCGTGCGAAGCGGCGGCGTGTGCTATCTCGACGAGGTGGTGGAGGCGCGCAAGGATGTCACCGTGGTGCTGCATCCGCTGACCGACGACCGCCGCATCCTGCCCCTGGAGCGCACCGGCGAGACGCTGGAGGCCCCGGATGACTTCATGCTGGTGATCTCCTACAACCCCGGCTACCAGAACATCCTGAAATCGCTCAAGCCCTCCACCCGCCAGCGCTTCCTGGCCCTGTCCTTCGACTATCCGCCGCTCGATGTGGAAACCGAGGTGGTGGCGCGCGAAACCGGTCTCGATGAAGACCGCGCCAAGCTCATTGTCCGCCTGGCGCGGCGCCTGCGCTCGCTGAAGGACTACGATCTGGAGGAGGGCGCCTCCACCCGCCTGGTCATTTATTGCGGCGCGCTCATTCACGCAGGCATGGACATGCGCCAGGCCATTGAATCCGCCCTCATCGAGCCGCTCTCCGATGATGAAGACGTCAAGGCCGGCCTGCGCGAGGCCGTGCTGGCCATCGTGGACTGATCCGCCATGACCCGCCGCCATCATGCGCATACAGGGAGGCCAGGGCATGGCTAATCGTCTTCTCGGCGCCGTCATGCACATCTTCGAGCCGGAGGAAGTCGTCGGCAAGCTGTGGCATGACATCATCGTCAAGCCCACCGGCCTGCCGGTCTTTCCCGAAGAGACGGCGCGCTTCGCTGATCTGGGAAGCCGCCTTGGCGTCTTCTTCCGCGCCCTTGGCGGCGATCCGGCCATCGATCTGAAGGCCACCACCCGCGAGACGACGAAAAACCGCCTGGGCTGGTTCCAGAAGCTGGGCCACGCCGCCTTCCTCGTGCCGCGCGCCCGCATCGACGGCGATATTCTGCTGCTGCCGGAGGATGTGGACGTGCTGCCCGAAAGGGGGCTCAATGAAGACCTCTACTACTGGCTCACCGCCTGGGCCGCCGCCACGGCCGGCGAATGGCCCACGGCGGACGCCGATCCGCTGCGCGCCGATATCCGCGCCCTGCGCTTCGCCCGCCGTATCTCCGCCCGCACCCTGGCCCATGCCCCCGGCCTGAAGGCGCGCTACGAAAGGCTGCGAAGGGCCGCGCTTTCGGTGCGCCCGGCGCGCGCCCTGCCGCCCGCCGAACAGGCGGTGGAAGACGCCATCCGCGCCCTGCTGGGCGAGGAAACCCCCGAAGCCGGGGACAACATCGTCCTCGCCGCCATTCTGGACGAGAACGCGCCGCTGGACGATATCCGCGCGCCGCGCAAATACCGCACCTTCCTGCCCGTGCCCGTATGGGGCGACGCCCTGCCGGTGCGCCCCCGCCAGCACTCGCCGGAGCGCGAGGATGCGGCGGGATCCGGCAAGGACGGCGCGCAGGAAGAGGAGCAGGACAAGAAGTACCGCGCCAGGCGGCGCAATTCCGATCAGGCGGACAAGAAGGACCCGCTCATCCTGCACCGTTTCGAATCCATTCTTTCGCTGGCCGAGTTCCTCAACATGAGCCGCCTCATCGATGACGAGCAGGACGAGGACGAGGCGAAGAAGGCGCGCGACGACATGGACGAAATTTCGCTCGTTGACGTGAAAAAGAAGCCGCGCACGAAGCTGAAATTCGATCTCGACCTGGCTCCCGAGGACGTGGAGCTGGAAAGGCTGGCCGGCGAACAAACCTATCCCGAATGGGATTACCGCGCCCGCGCCTATCTGCCGGATCATTGCCGCGTGCTCACCCGCACGGCGGAAGAAGCCGGCGGCGATCACGTCTGGACGCCCGACGAGGCCACCGCGCGGCGCATCCGCGCCGTCAAGCGCCAGTTCGAGGCCCTCCGGCCAAAGCGCGAAATCCTGCGCCGCCAGCTTGACGGCCCGGAGTTCGACATGGACGCCCTGGTGCGCTCCATGACCGATCTGGCCGCCCACGGCGAAGGCTCCGACCGCATCTACATGCAGGCCCGCCAGCAAGCCCGCGACCTGGCCGTCGCCGTGCTGTTCGATTCCTCGCGCTCCACCGAGAGCTATGTCGATGGCCGGCAGGTCATGGACATCGCCCGCGAAGCCCTCACCGCCCTCACCGAGGGGCTGGCCGCCTGCGGCGACGATTACGCCATCTACGCCTTCTCCTCCATCCGCCGCGCCCGCGTTTACGTCAACACCATCAAGGGCTTCGACGAATGCCGCGGCCCCGCCATCCACCGCCGCATCGCCGCCCTCAAGCCGGGCTTCTACACCCGCCTCGGCGCCGCCGTGCGCCATGTCTCGAAGGAGCTGGAGACGCGCCCCAATTCGCGCCGTCTTCTGCTGGTCATCACCGACGGCAAGCCCAACGATCTGGATCACTACGAGGGCCGCTATGGCGTTGAGGATACCGCCCGCGCCATCGCCGAGGCACGCAAGCTCGGCCAGAAGGTCTTCGGCGTCACCATCGACGCCAAGGCGCAGGGCTACTTCCCCTTCATCTTCGGCCGCAACGCCTACGCCATCGTCTCCAAGGCCTCGAAACTCACCCGGGCCCTGCCCATGCTCTACCGCCATCTTGTCGCATGAGAAACTTGTGTGACGCCTGCTACAGAAAGGGCGCGGCTCAAGGTTGCAGGATCAGACGAAGGCATGCGCAAGGGCAACGGGAGGAAACGGCATGAAGGAAGACACCGGAGCAACCTCTCTCGATGAAGGCTGGGGGCCGCTTTCGCAGCTGCCCGGCAACCCGATGATCTGGCTGCTCATCATCTCCGAAATCGCCGTCTTCGGAGCGGGCTTCGCCGGCTTCGTCATTTCCTTTCTCATCGATCCGCAGACATTCTCCCACTCGCAGGACACCCTGAACCGCCTGGCCGGAGCCATCAATACCCAGGTGCTCATCACGTCGGGCTTTTTCGCCGCCCTGGCGGTGAAGGCCGAATCGGAAAACCGCACGGCCCGCATGCGCCTGTGGATCGCCGCCGCCATCGCCCTCGGCCTGGTCTTTCTGGGCGTGAAATATGTCGAATACAGCGCCGAAATCGCCCACGGCCACACCATCGGCACGAACAATTTCTACACCCTCTACTATCTGCTGACGGGTTTCCACGCCCTGCATGTGGTGCTCGGCATGGTCATTCTGGCCATTGTCGGCTGGAAGCACTCGCTGGACAATCTGGAGACGGGGGCGGCCTTCTGGCACATGGTTGACCTCATCTGGGTCATCCTTTTCCCCGTCGTCTATCTGATGCGTTAGGAGCCCGGTCATGAACGCCAAGAGCAGCCATCCCTCGCACAATCTGCCCTCCCGGCGCACTCTGTTCACCGCCTGGCTTGTCCTCATGGCGCTCACCGTGGGCACCATGCTGGCCGGACATGTCACCTCCACCCGCAGCCTCGGCCTGCTGTGGACGGGTGGCCTCCTGCTCATCAGCTGGGCCAAGGCGCGCACCATCCTGCAGGTCTATCTGAACCTGCGCGCCGCCCCGCGCGGCTGGCAGACCGGCTTCAACATCACCCTGATCATGCTGTTGCTGCTGCTGCTGGGCCTTTACGCCATCAACGCCCTGGGCCTCATCCCGCGCTGAAGGCCACCAGCGTGCACCGGGAAAGAAAAGCCCGCCCGTGGCATATCCGGCGCATGGGGGCACAAACGCGCGGGACGCCATCGGGCGGGCCTGGAACATGCACGGCCACTTGCATGGCCGGACCCATTCGGGCGGATATCATGTTCCGGTCAAGCGAGATAAACGATTTTCTCTCGAAAGTAAATATTGTTTGCTACTGTTTATACGGATTTTGATAACAAAACATTTAAAAATATCAGAATACTGATGGTTTCGTCATGAAACTCGTTGTGTAGCAAGTTTAATATTTGCGCCACCGAATTAGTAATATCGCCTTTTGGTTGTGTTCATGTATTACATATTTTGGGGATCGGCCTTCTCGCGCATCAGCAGTGCTCTCCAGGAAACGTTCCCAACAACGTCACTCCCGCGAAAGCGGGAGCCTATGCTGAATCACGGAGCTCCTGGACGGTTCGGAATAAGGCGCGGAGTTTCATAGACTTCCATGGAAATACCGCAGCACCTCCGATGCGCCGCATGGATTCCCACTTTCGTGGGAATGACGAATCTGGGGATGACCGGAAAACAAGCCCCAGCTTCGGCGGAATGTGGCAAACGTCTGTATTTTATTATAGAATCGGATTGAAAAGAATTTTTCTTGGCGCAGGATCAGCCAGGGGGCTCGCCGAACCACTTGATGTGCATGCGCCTGTATTCTCCGCTTTCCATCAGCTCCAGCAGCGCCTGATTGACCTTTTCGCGCAAGGGGGAGCCCTCCGGGAAGATGACGCCATAGGGCTCGTGATTGAACACCGGCCCCGTCATGCGCACCTTTCCGCGTCCTTTCGTGCGCGCGTAATGGCTGAGCACCGGATAGTCATAGACGATGGCGTCCACCTTGCCCGCCTCGAGTTGTGCGTAGGCGTCCAGGATATTGCCGAAGGCCCGCACATGCACGCCGGGGCGCTGCCGCAGCCATTTCTCCGATGTGGAGTGGCGCACCGTGGCCACCTGCTTGCCGGCCAGATCGTCCGGCCCGCGAATGGCGCCGGCCAGCTCCGTCACCGTCAGCGCCGAGGTGATGGTGGCGGTGAACCAGGCGAAGGCCACATAGCCGAAGATGATGAGCGCCAGCGCGATGGCCCGCCCGGCGTTGGTCTTCGGCGTCTTGTCGCCGTAGCCCACCGTGGAGATGGTCACCAGCGTCCAGTAGACGGCGTCCCACAGCCCGGCCGGATAGTGGCGGCAAAATTGCGGATTGCGCCTGCGCTCCGCCAGCCAGATGACATGCGCCACCACGAGCACGAACAGCCCCAGCGCCATCATGGCGAAGCGGAAGCTGGGAGAATTGAGAATGCCGCGCATCACGGCGAGCGCCCGGGAGAGCACGCCGCCAGGCTGCGCCCGCACCATGATCTGCAATCCGGAGCGGAAATAGGGATGGGAGAAATCCAGCGCCTTTTCGCGCTCCGCCGTGATGGTCACCGCCGCGATGCCCGCGTCTCCCGCCCCCTGGTGGATGTTGTCCAGCAGCGCCTTCAGCGAAGGCAGCATGACGATCTCGCTTTTCGCGCCAAGGCGCTTCGCCAGCGCCTGCCACAGCTCCATGGAAAATCCGCTGATGCGCCCGTCAGGATCGCGCATGACAAAAGGCGCGATGGGCTTGGTCAGCACCACCAGCGGCCGCCCGCCCGTCTTGTTCGCGCCCGCCTTGCCGTCCGCCGGGGCGGCCCGCACTCCTGCGCTCGCCGCGAGAAAGGCGCACAGCAGCAGCGTAAGTGCAAAAAACCGCGTGATCTTGCGCATTGTTCCCTCCCGCCGCCATCATAGTCGCAACGGGTGGGGCAGGGCAAATGCGGCCAGGCTCGGGCTTGTGAGCCTATGGAAACCGCTCCCAGGCCAGCTTGGCGATGGTGGCGGCCACGACGATGAGAAAGAACACCCGGATGAAGGAGACATCGCGCCGGTGAACCAGCGTCGATCCGGCCCAGGCCCCCGCCACCTGTCCCG
>JALUFY010000061.1:2011-5915 GCA_027051995.1 Hyphomicrobiales bacterium | reverse complement strand
ACCCGGCGGCCCGCCCGCCGCGCACGGTCTGGCCGAGGATGAAGGCGATATCCGGGCCGGGCGAAAGATTCAGCAGCACCGCCGCCGTGGCGAAGGCCGTCCAGTGCAAAAGCGTATAGTCAAACATCCCCGTTGTCCTCTTCTTCAGGTTCGGGCGGGTTCACTATAACCCGGCCCGCCGGGATGTCCACGCGGGGAACATCTTTTTCGGTGAAGGGGATGAAGAAGCTCGCGCCCTTGTCCGGGCGGATTTCAAGCAGATCACCGGCGCCGAAGTTCCGCACCGCCGCGATGCGGCCGATCTGCTCTCCAGAGGTGGAGAAAACACGCAATCCTGCGAGATCGGAATAGTAGTATTCCTCCTCGTCCGGCTCCGGCAGGGCCTGGCGCGGCAGCTTGAGTTTGACGCCTTTCAGGGCCTCGGCGGCATTGCGGTCTTCCACGCCTTTCAGCCTGACGATGAACTCGCCTTTGGCGGGCCTGACGGAGAGAATCTCCAGGCTTTCCGGCCCATCATCCATGAGCAGCGGGCCATAGCCGAAGATGTCTCGCGGGCGGGCGGTGAAGCTTTTCAGCTTCACCTCGCCGCGCACGCCATGGGCGGCTGTGATGACGCCCATGACGATGTTCTTGCCGTGCCTTTCCTTCCGCGTCATGCGGAACGGGCTCAGGACTCTTCGGCGGCGGCTTCGCCGTCACCAGCCTCCGCCGCCTCGGCGGCCGCGGCTTCGGCGGCTTCCCTGGCCGCGGCTTCGCGCTCGAGACGCTTGGCGCCGGGCTTGCCCTTGTTGGGGTTGTTGCGCGGCTCGCGCTTGGCCAGCCCGGCGGCGTCGAGGAAGCGCAGCACGCGGTCGGTGGGTTTCGCGCCGACGCTCAGCCAGTATTTGACGCGCTCCACTTCCAGCTTGACGCGGTCTTCGCTGTCCCTGGGCAGCAGGGGGTTGTAGGTTCCCACCTTCTCGATGAAGCGGCCATCGCGCGGGGCGGTGTTCTCGGCCACGACGATGCGGTAGTAGGGACGCTTTTTCGCGCCGCCACGGGCCAGTCTGATTTTCAAAGCCATGTGATTGCTCCTTGGGTTGTCCTGTTTGCTGTTTGTCTTGACTGTCTTTTCGGGCCAAGGCGGGTGTGGAGGCCGCCCGGGCCGGTGATTACTTGCGTTTCTTGCCCTTGCCCTTGCCGCCGGGAATGGGGGGCAGACCGCCCAGGCCGGGCAATCCGCCAAGGCCGGGCAGGCCGGGGCCACCGAGGCCGGGCAGACCGCCGCCCATGCCGGGCAGCCCCTTGGGCGCCGCAGGGGCCGCGCCATCCCGCGCACCCCTGGCCAGCTCGCGCAGTTCGGGGGGCAGGGCGTCGGGGTCCATGCCGGCCAGTTCGGCCTGCATCTGCTCCATCTCCGCCGCCGAGGGGCCTTTTGAGCCCATGCCGAACATGCGGCCCATCATGCCGCCCTTGCCCTTGCCCATCTTTTTCATCATGGCGGACATCTGCTTGTGCATCTTCACCAGCCGGTTGATGTCCTGCACCGATGTGCCGGAGCCCGCCGCGATGCGCTTCTTGCGCGAGGCGTTGAGGATTTTCGGGAAGGTGCGCTCCTTCGGCGTCATGGAGGAGATCATGGCCAGCTGGCGCTTGAGAATGGCGTCGTCCAGATCGACGTTGGCCAGCTGCTTCCTGATCTTGCCCATGCCCGGCAGCATGCCCATGACGCCCTGCATGCCGCCCATTTTCTGCATCTGCCTGAGCTGTTCGGCCAGATCATCGAGGGTGAAGGCCCCCTTCTTCATGCGCTGGGCGATCTTTTGCGCCTTTTTGGCGTCGATGGTTTTGGCGGCCTTCTCCACAAGCGAGACGATGTCGCCCATGCCGAGGATGCGGTTGGCGATGCGTTCGGGGTGGAAGGGCTCCAGCTCGCCAAGCTTTTCGCCGGCGCCCATGAGCTTGATGGGCTTGCCGGTAACGGCGCGCATGGACAGGGCCGCGCCGCCGCGCCCGTCGCCGTCCACGCGGGTGAGCACGATGCCGGTGAGGCCGATGGCCTCGTCGAAGCTGCGGGCCAGATTGACGGCGTCCTGGCCGGTCAGGGCGTCGGCCACCAGCAGGGTTTCGCGCGGCGAGGCCACGGCGCGCACGGCCTTGACCTCCTCCATCAGCTCCTCGTCGATGTGCAGACGCCCGGCGGTGTCGAGAATGACCACGTCATAGCCGCCGGTGCGGCCTTCGTTGACGGCGCGCCTTGCGATGTCCACCGGCATCTGGCCCTTGATGACGGGCAGGGCCTCCACGCCGGCCTGTTCCGCGAGGGTGGCGAGCTGATCCTGGGCGGCGGGGCGGTAAACGTCCAGCGAGGCCAGCAGCACCTTCTTGCGGGCGTTGTCCTTCAGCCATTTGGCGATCTTGGCCGAGGTGGTCGTCTTGCCGGAGCCCTGAAGGCCGGTCATGAGGATGACGTTGGGCGGCTCGGCGTCAACGATGAGCGGGGCTGTCTCCCGGCCGAGCATTTCCACCAGGGCGTCGTTGACGATCTTGACCACCATCTGGCCGGGGGTGACGGACTTGACCACTTCCTGGCCGACGGCGCGGCCGCGCACCTTTTCGATGAAATCGCGCACCACCGGCAGGGCCACGTCGGCCTCGATGAGGGCCCGGCGCACCTCGCGCATGGCGGCGTCCACGTCCTTTTCGGACAGCGCGCCGCGCCCGGTGAGCTTGCCGAATATGCCCGACAGGCGGTCTTGCAGGGTCTCGAACATCATATCCGTCCTTGTTTCATGCTCCGCCATTCAGGCGCGCGGAACATCACGAAAGCCAAATGCCAAGCGCACCCGCGGGCGAACCCTCGCTGACGGGTGTTGGCCTTTCCGCCTCCCGGCTTGTCATCCCCCGCTGGGGCAAGCCATGTGCGGACCGGCGGCGTGACGTGATCGCGCCTGTATGGAAGCCCGGGTCTTGTAGGTGAAAAGCGAGGCCGGGTCAACCGGCGGGACGGGGCCCGCGCCGGGATCAGCCCTCGCCGCCGCTATCGGGGGCCATGCCGAGGGCGTGCAGATAGAGCGCCAGCATGGCCTCTTCCTCCTCGCGCTCGTGGGGCTCCTTCTTGCGGATGGCGATGACCTTGCGCAGGATTTTCGTCTCCAGCCCCATGGACTTGGCTTCCTGATAGATTTCGCGGATGTCGGCGGCGATGGCCTTCTTTTCCTCTTCCAGGCGTTCGATGCGCTCGACGATGGAACGGATCTGCTCCTGTGCGAAGGTGGGTTTTGTTTCCATGATGTCGGGTTCCCCGGTTAGTCGTTGATGGCTGTTTTCGCGCCGGCGCGCGGCGTGAATGTCTGGCGGCCGCCGATGGCCTCGAGGGCGGCCCTGGCCGCATCGGCGATGCGCGCGGCCCATTCCGCCTGGCCCTTTTCGTGAAAGATCAGATCCTGACGGATCTCCACGAGGGCGTGCGGCAGCCCCCTGGCGAAGCCCTGCCTGTCCATCGTGTCGCCGCTCAGGCCGCCCCGGTAGGGCTCGTTGCCGCCAACGGTCAGGGCGGGATCGCGGCGCAGATGGTTCATCAGATGGACGGAAAAGTCCGGATCGCGCGGATCATAGAGCAGGGCCGCGTGCCAGGGCCGTTTCACGCCGCGCCAGACGGGGGTGAAGGAATGCACCGAGATCAGCGCCGGATTGACGCCATGGCGGCGGAAGGCCTCGATGGTATCGGTTATGGCCGTGTCGTAGGGCAGCCAGAAGCGCTCCATGCGGCGGCGCTTTTCGGCCTCGTCCGCGCGGGCGTTGCCGGGCACCACCGCGCCGTCGGAGAGGCGCATGAGAAGGGTCGGGTCGTCCAGCCCCCGGTTGGGATCGATGAGCAGGCGCGAGAAGCGTGAAATGACGGCGGGCGCGGCAAGGCGGGCGG
>JALUFY010000061.1:0-2001 GCA_027051995.1 Hyphomicrobiales bacterium | reverse complement strand
CTTCCGGCAGGCCGAGATTGCGGTATTCCGGCGGAATGAAGTTGGAGGCGTGATCGCACAGCACGATGAAGCCGGAGCGGATGTCTCCGGGGACAACCTCATGGCTTTCCCGGGCGCACCCTTCGATGCGCCCGCCGCCCAGGTCTATTACCGTGCCGCCGTTGTCCGTGGTCATGATCCGCCCCTGTTCCGCCGCGGCGCGCGTTTTTCGTATTCATTTCGCATCCAGCGGGCCGCGATCGCGAAGGATGATACGAATTGGCCTTCCGATCAAGACGGGCGGCGAAGAAAATCCGCTCCGGGGCGGTTTTTTTCCCATTGCAGGCAAGGCCATGATGCCGCCCCATTTGCTTGGGATTTGACGGGGGCCGCGCATCCGGACTAAAACCTCACCAGGAACCGGGGCCGGAAGTTCAACAGGCCGATTCGCCCAATTCAAGCCACAGGCTGCAACAAGACGAATGACACACGTTCGCCCCCTTTTCATGGCGCTGGCGCTCGCCGCCGCCTTCGCCGCAATGGCCGCCCGCCCGGCGCTGGCCGATCTGAAACTGTGCAACAAGACGGGCAGCACCGTTGGCGTGGCCCTTGGCTACAAGGATCAGAAGGGCTGGGCCTCGGAAGGCTGGTGGAACATTCCGCCGCGCGCCTGCAAGACGCTGCTGGAAGGGCCGCTGATCGCCCGCTACTATTACATTTTCGCCGTCGATTACGACAAGGGCGGCTCCTGGGGCGGCAAGGCGACCCTGTGCACACGGGACAAGATTTTCACCATCCGCGGGCGCACCGACTGCGAGGCGCGCGGATACCGCACCACCGGCTTCTTCGAGGTCGATACCGGCGAGGAAAACGACTGGACGATTTCCCTCTCCGGCGCAAAGACGACACAGCCCAGGCCAAAGGCCAAGTGAGCGCGCGGGCCAGGACGGGCAGGCCGGAACAACAGACGGGCAACACGTGAAACGCGACAGAAACGTCAAGATACTGGCGACCCTCGGGCCCTCTTCCAACACGCCGGACATGGTGGAGACACTGTTTCTGGCCGGCGCGGATGTTTTCCGCGTCAACATGAGCCATTCATCCAACGAACAGCTCAAGGAATATCACGACATCATCCGCCAGATCGAGGCGCGCCACAACAGGCCGATCGGCATTCTGGTGGACTTGCAGGGGCCGAAACTGCGTATCGGAACCTTCGCCAGCGAGCCGGTGATGCTGGAGCCCGGGCGGGAATTCGTGCTGGATGACGATCCCGCGCCGGGCGACGAAACGCGGGTGCGGCTGCCGCATCCGGAGATTCTCGCCGCCGTGCGGCCCGGCGATCAGCTTCTGCTCAACGACGGGCGCATCCGGCTGAGCGTGAGCCATGTGGAGAAGGGCCGGGTGGTGACGCGGGTGATCTTCGGCGGCGAGCTGTCGTCGCGCAAGGGGGTCAACCTGCCAGACACCATCGTGCCGCTGGCGGCGCTGACGGACAAGGACAGGGACAATCTCGATTACGCCTGCGAGCTGGGGGTGGACTGGATCGCGCTGTCCTTCGTGCAGCGGCCCGATGACGTGGCCGAGGTGCGCAAGCGGGTGCGCGGGCGCGCCGGCGTGCTGGCGAAGATCGAAAAGCCCTCGGCGCTGAAGTCGCTGCGCGAAATCATCGATCTGTCGGACGCGCTCATGGTGGCGCGCGGTGATCTGGGCGTGGAGCTGCCCATCGAGGCGGTGCCCGGCTGGCAGAAGCGCATCACCCGGGCGGCGCGGCGGGCCGGCAAGCCGGTGGTGGTGGCCACCCAGATGCTGGAATCGATGATCGAGTTTCCCGCGCCGACGCGGGCGGAGGTCTCGGATGTGGCGACCGCCGTTTTCGAGGGGGCCGACGCCATCATGCTGAGCGCCGAATCGGCGGCCGGCAAATGGCCGGAGGAGGCCGTGGCGATGATGGACCGCATCGCCCAGAACGTGGAGAGCGATCCCAATTACCGGGGCATCATCCAGGGGCAGCTGGAGACC
>JALUFY010000060.1 GCA_027051995.1 Hyphomicrobiales bacterium | reverse complement strand
GGATCAGTTGCGCCAGGACGGCATCGATGTGCGCACCGGCGTGCGCGTGCAAGGCATCCGGCGGGAGAACGGCGGCCTTGTCACCAGCATCGAGGAGAACGGGGATGCGGTGGAGATCGCCTCGGACACCGTGGCCATCGCCGCCGGGCGTCATCCGGCCGTCGATGGCCTGGGGCTGGAGACCACCGCCGTGCAACATGACCGCCACGGCGTGAAGACCAACGCTTTTCTGGAAACGGACGAGCCGGGCATCTACGCCACCGGCGATCTGGCCGGCGCGCCCATGTTCGCCCACTGGGCCACCGCTCAGGCCAAAGCCGTGGCCATGCACATCCTCGGACGCTCCGCGCCTTATCCCAGGCCGGAGCACAACACCGCCGTCATCTTCTCATGGCCCGAGCTGGGCATGGCCGGGCTGACCGAAGAGGCCGCCCGCGAAAGGGGCATGGACGTGGCCGTGGCGGAATATGATTACAAGATCGACGCGCGCGCCCAGATCAGCCATGACGGGCTGGGCCGTCTGCGTCTGGTCTATCGCACGGATGACAAGGTTGTCGTCGGCGTTCACGCCCTCATCGAGGGGGCGGCGGAACTGATGGGCGAGGCGGCGCTCATCGTGAAGAACGGCCTCACCCTGCCGCAGCTGGCCATGGCCATCCATCCGCACCCGACGCTGACGGAAGCCTTCGGCCTGGCCGCGGCACAGGCTCTGGCGGGCAAGGAAACGGGATAAGACGCATGGGCGGGCGGGGCGCATCTCCGCCCGTCCGTCTTCGGTGTGCCCCAGGCTGTATTGCGCCTAGCGGATTTCCCAGGTGATGGAGACGGTCACGCGCACCGATTGTTCGCCCGCCGCCACGGGCACGGGCGCGGAATCGGCCATCATGGCCTTGGAGCGGACCATCATCACCGGGCGCGGCGGCGGAGCAAAACCGCCGTTTTCGGCGAAGCGCAGCACCGGGCCAAGCTCGAAACCGGCCTCCTTCGCATAGAGCCGGGCCTTGCGCAGGGCGTCGCGCACCGCCTTTCTGCGCGCTTCGTCGCGCAGCGGGGCGGGATGGGCGATGGTGAAGGAGACGCCGTTGATGCGGTTGGAGCCTGAGCGCACCACGTCATCGAGCACCCCGCCGGTCTTCTTCAGGTCATGCAGCCGGATGGTCAGCATGTTGGAGACCCTGTAGCCCACCAGCTTCGGCCCCCTGTCGCGGTCATAGGAGACTTTCGGATAGACGTATTGCGGCGAGATGGAGAAGCCGGAGGTCTGCATGTCCTTGTTTGCCAGCTTCCATTTGCTTTTCAGCAGGCCGAAAACGGCCGTCATCGCCCGGGTGTTGGCCATCAGCGCGGCGCGCGCCGTCGCCGCCTGCTTGACCACGCCGAGCGTGATGATGGCCAGATCGGGCGCGGCCCTGACCTCGCCTTGGCCGGTGAGCGAAAGCGTGCGCGGCGCATCCTTGGCGAATGCGGCGGCTGGCGCGGCGGCGAGAAAAAGGCAGAGGGTGAAAACGGCGTGCTT
>JALUFY010000059.1 GCA_027051995.1 Hyphomicrobiales bacterium | reverse complement strand
ATGTGAGCCCTTCCTTGCGCCAGACGGCCATCTGGCGCAAGGAAGGGCTCACATGGGCCCTTGTGCCGACAATGGGCGCGCTGCACGCCGGGCACCTCTCCCTCGTTGATCTGGCGAGGGAAAAGGCGGACAGGGTGATCGTCTCCATTTTCGTCAACCCCACGCAGTTCGCCCCCGGCGAGGATCTCGACGCCTATCCGCGCGACCTGCCCGGCGATCTGGACAAGCTGCGCGCCGCCGGAACCGCCCTGGTCTTCGCCCCGGACGTGCGCGACATCTATCCATCTGGTTTCGCCACCACCGTGCATGTGGAAGGCCCGGCCAGGGCGGGGCTGGAAGACGCCTTCCGGCCCGCGCATTTCGACGGTGTGGCCACCATCGTCGCCAAGCTCTTCATCCTCTCGGGCGCAAACACCGCCGTCTTCGGCGAGAAGGATTATCAACAGCTTCAGGTCATCAAGAGAATGGCGCAAGACCTTGATATTCCGATAGATATTCATGGCGCGCCGACCATGCGCGAGGCCGATGGGCTGGCCATGTCCTCGCGCAACGCCTATCTCACGCCGGACGAGCGCAAGACGGCCCCGGCCCTGCACCGCGCCCTGCAGGCCGCGCGCATGTCCATCCTTACCGGCAAGCCGCCCAGGGCGGCCTGCGCGGAGGCCGTCAAGCTGCTGAAAATGACCGGATTTGCGCCCGATTACCTGACCGCGCGCAACGCGGACACCCTGGCCCCGGTGAAAGACCCTCAAGGCGAGCCCGTCCGCCTTCTTGCCGCCGCCCGCCTGGGCAAGACCCGCCTGATCGACAACATCGCGGTGTGAAACATCCGAACGCCACCAGCCCCGGCCGTTACAATGTTTTCTTTCGGCATATGGCGCGAATACCTTTCGGCTCTTCCAAGGAATTGCGCGTCACAGGAAATCCGGCTGCTCAGGGAATACCTCCACAATCCCGCCGGTCTTGCCTTGCGCGTATTGACGCTTCATGCGGAATCGGCGGACAATGATTGCCCGTCAATCATCAGGCTGACGCCATGTCCATCCGCCGCCTGCCGGAAAATCTGGTCAACCGCATCGCCGCCGGGGAGGTCATTGAGCGGCCTTTCGCCGTTGTCAAGGAGCTGGCGGAAAACGCCCTGGACGCGGGCGCGGAGAGCATCGAGGTGATTTTCCGCGATGGCGGCAAAACGCTCATCGAGGTCTCCGATGACGGTTGCGGCATGAGCCGCGATGATTTGCGTTTGGCCCTGGAGCGACACGCCACCTCCAAGCTGGACGGCGATGATCTGGTCAACATCCGCTCGCTGGGCTTTCGCGGCGAGGCCCTGGCCTCCGTCGCCGCCGTGTCGCGCCTTGCAATAGCCTCGCGCGAAAAGGGTGCGGCGGAGGCATGGGAAATCCGCGCCGCCGGCGGCAAGGTGGAGGATGTGCGCCCGGCGGCCAGACCGGCGGGCACCATGGTGCGGGTGCGCGATCTGTTCTACGCCACGCCGGCGCGGCTGAAGTTCCTGCGCTCG
>JALUFY010000058.1 GCA_027051995.1 Hyphomicrobiales bacterium | reverse complement strand
GCTGTAGCCGCGATTGGTGCGCTCGGAGGTGACCATGCCGTGGCCGGCGCGGTGATAGTGCAGGAACTGCTCGGGGAAGTAGCGCCGCGCCAGGGCCACCGCCGAGGGGCCGCCGACGAAGCCATCCACCAGGAAGGCGACGTGATCGGCGTCCGCGCCGAAGGTTTCCAGGATGAACTCGCCGCGGCGGATCATCTCGAAGGGATCATCGGCGGTGATGTTGGCCGAAAACAGTTTGGCCTGGCCGGTTTCATCCTGGGCGCGCTTGAGGGCGTCGGCCACCAAGGGAATGGTCTCCTTCAGCGGGGCGAAGACCTGATTGCCCTGCGGCTCGTCGTTCTTGATGAAGTCGCCGCCCAGCCAGAACTGGTAGCAGGCGTCGGCGAAGAGCTTCGGGCGCAGGCCCAGCTTGGGCTTGACGATGGTGCCGACCACCATGCCGCCGTTGTCCAGATCGCGGCCCAGCACGCGCCACATGTCGACGATGTTCATGGCCGGGCCATCGAACAGGCGCAGCAGATCGCGCGGCACGTAGAAATCGAGCAGCTTGAGGTAATCGACATCGCCCATGCCCTGATTGTTGCCGATCATCAGGGTCATCATGGAGACCACCATGGCGCGGCCGTCGATGACGTTGCGGTCGAACAGGTCGATGGGATAGGCGATCTTCATGATCTCGCTGGCCTCGTCGATTTCGTAGACGATGGCGTCAACGGAGCGGGTGAAGTCGTCGGTGGTGACCACCTCCACGTTGGTGCCGGTGGAGGACTCGGCGGCCACGTGCGCGGCGGTGGACAGATAGTCATAGCCCGGCATGGGCTTCATCTTGTAAGCGCCGAGAACGTGCTTGCCGCCGGCGATCAGCTCCTCTTCCTTGAGGCTGAGGTCGGCGTAGCGGCTGGACTGGTCCATACCCATGATGTCTTTCTCCCGATAACTGGATGGTCTTGCGAATGCGGTTGATGCCGTCACATCGTGGTGGCGTTAAAGCATGATTTAACCTATAAGAAAAATCGATTGTCTCGATATTGTTCATAGAGGTTGTCTATGGGAGCCCGCCGCCGCGCCGGACATCTGCTGCGCCACGTCACCTTGCGCCAGCTGCAAATCTTCGCCGCCGTGGCGCGGCTGGGGGGCTTCACGCGGGCGGCGCAATCGCTGCATCTGACGCAGCCGACGGTCTCCATGCAGGTGAAGAAACTCTCCGAGGCCCTGGAGGCGGAGCTTTTCGAAAGCGGCGGAAAGCGGCTGACGCTGACCCTGGAAGGGCAGAAGCTGCTGGACGCGGCGGGCGACATCTTCGACAGGCTGGAGCGGCTGGAAGACGACATGCTGGAGATGTCGGGCGAGGTGAAGGGCAATCTCCGGCTGGCGGGGGTGACCACGGCGAAATACTTTCTGCCCCGCCTGCTGGGGGAGTTCCTGAAGGAGCATCCCAAGGTGGAGCCGCTGTTTTCGGTGACCAACCGGGCGCGCGTCATCGAGCGGCTGCGCACCGGAGCCGACGACCTGATCATCATGGGCCGGGTGCCGGCCGAGCTGGATGTCGAGGCGCACGCCTTTCTGGAAAACGAGCTTGTCGTCGCCGCCCCGGCCAGCCACCCGCTGCGCTGGCGCAAGGGGGTGCCGCTGGCGCGGCTGGCCGAGGCGCGCTTTCTGGTGCGCGAGCAGGGATCGGGCACCCGGCTGGCGGTGGACAACCTGTTCGCCGAACACGGGCTGACGGTGCGCCCGACCATGGAGCTGGGCTCCTCGGAGGCCATCAAGCAGGCGGTGCTGGCCGGGCTCGGCGTCTCGGTGCTGCCTCTGCACAATATCTCGCGGGAGCTGAAGAGCGGCGATCTGACGGTGCTGGACGTGGCGCATTTCCCGCTGCGGCGCAAATGGTTCGCCGTGCATCTGAAGGGCAAGCGGCTGTCGCTGGTGGCCCAGACCTTCCTCGATTTCCTGACCACGGAAGGGGCGCGGCTGCTGGCCTGACCTATCCGTCCTGGCTCCGTTTATCCGTCTTCACCTTCCTGCCGATCCATTGACGCACCTGCTCCAGGTCCTTTTGCGAGGCAAAGGCGGTGCGGGGCAGGAAATGGGTGACGTTGCGCGGCTGGGAGAGGATGAAGCCGGTGGAGGCCTCCCAGGCGCCAATGAGGTCTTCCCAGGAGAATTCGCCACCAGAGCCGTCATCGGAGGCGACCTTGAGCCTGTCCGGGCCGATTTCCCAGTTGATGCGCCGGCCGGCGGAGGGCATGTCCCCGAAACGGCGGCGCACCATGGCGCGGGTCAGCGGCCAGTCGAAGACCCAGTGCAGAAGATTGGCGGCGATAATGGCGAGAAAGGTAAAGTGCATTCCCCTGGCCAGGGACAGCCACAGGCCAACAGGCAGGGCGGCGAGAAAGGCGTATCCCAGCCACCTGTTGCGCGGGCTCATGCGGCGGCGCTCCCACATGGCGCGGTTGGCGGCGATGAAGGCGTCTTCATCGAAGGTATGAGAGATGCGGATCATGCCCCGGACTTGCCGCAAAGGGGCGCTCAAGTCCAGCCAAAATCCCCTGCCGGCGCGCGAACGGAGC
Source organism: Hyphomicrobiales bacterium (assembly GCA_027051995.1). Taxonomy (GTDB): domain Bacteria; phylum Pseudomonadota; class Alphaproteobacteria; order Rhizobiales; family Aestuariivirgaceae; genus Thermopetrobacter. The sequence continues at coordinate 3,414 of JALUFY010000058.1, read as the reverse complement.
ATTTGCCAAGAGCATGCGACTCATTGTAGCATGCCGCATCCGGTTGCGCAGTGCGCCGGGAACGCAAACAGACAGGGGGCTCTCATGCTCGAGGAATTCAAGAAATTCATCATGAAGGGGAACGTGGTCGATCTCGCCGTGGCGGTGATCATCGGCGGCGCCTTCGGACTGATCGTAAAATCGCTGGTCAACGACATCATCATGCCGATTGTCGGCGCCATTTTCGGCGGGATCGATTTTTCCAACATGTTCATTCCGCTCTCCAGCAACGTCACCGCCACCACTCTGGCGGCGGCGAAAAAGCAGGGCGCGGTGCTGGCCTATGGCAATTTCATCACAGTGACGGTGAACTTCCTGATCATCGCCTTCGTCATCTTCCTGATCGTCAAGGCGCTGAACAAGGCGCAGGAAATGCGCAAGAAGGAAGAGGAAGCGCCCGCCGAGCCGCCCGCGCCGCCGCGCGAGGAGGTGCTGCTGGAGGAAATCCGCGACCTGCTGGCGAAGAAATAATCGCGGCATGCCGCAAAATGGCATTGACCTGCTTCCGGTTTTCCCGGAGCCGGTCAAACAAAAAAACCGCCGGCCCATGATGAGCCGGCGGTGAAAATGGCCGCTCCCGCGCAAGGCGGGAGCGGTTTTTCAAATGACCCGATTAGGAGCCATTGAAGCTGTTCAGGCCGTTGGTCACGCCGGTGAAGGTCGTGCTCAGGGCGGACTTCAGGCTCGGCAGGACGGCGATCAGCATCAGGCCGATGGCGGCGGCGATCAGGCCATACTCGATGGCGGTGGCGCCGGACTCGTCTTTCACGAAACGGGCAATCTTGTTCATTTTCAATACTCCTTGATTGACTCACTGGTTTCAGCACTTGGTTCGTTTGCGTGGCGTCCGGCTTCTTGTTGTTCGCGGCTCGCCCCTGAACCGTGGACAACCCTAGCCCGCACCCCTTAAGATGAAGTAAACGCGCAAGACGGGCGGATATTTTATTTCGATCCGCGCGTTATATGAATAATGATTTATTAATTCTTCAGTATAGTTTTTCTTTAATCCTGCCAATACATATACTTTCACCGTCATTCCCGTCTATCGTGGTTACTCGTCGGTTAAGCCTGTTACTCCGGTCTGCATCCGCCGTATAATCATGCAGCATCAGACCTTTCCGTTTCCGGCCGGGCTATTCTCCAATTCAGGCCGGCGCGCACCTGATACCTGGCGGCAAGAGACATTTTCCGCGTCTTGCGCACTGCATGCCATGTATCAATGCAAAGCATGCGGGGCCGCCGGACATTTTAGCCGCCGGTGGTAAGAAAGAATTCACCATATGCTGGCAACTTGTATCTCAGGATTTCGTCCGGGCCGCATGCCCGGCCACAGGCATTCAGAGGAAACCGAGACATGCGCCTTCATCTTCATACCCTTCGCCACATGCTCCAGACGGGCGGGCTGCTCGTCATGGGCATTGCGCTTTTCTTTTCCATCCCGGCGGCGCGCGCCCTGGATTTGCGTCTTGAGCCCGATCAGAGCAAGCTGATCGCCCTTGCGGGGCAGCCGGCGACCGTCGTCGTGGGCAATCCGGTTTATGCGGACGTCTCCGTGCTGGACAAGAAGATCCTCGTGCAGGGCCGCAGCTTCGGCCGCACGTCCGTCATCGTTCTGGACGCGGACGGCAAGCAGATCGCCAATCTGACCGTGACCGTGGCCAACACCAGCGCCAACAGGCTGACGGTCTACAAGAACGGCGCGCGCTATTCCTATCTGTGCCTGCCCGATTGCGAGCGCACCCTGAACGTGGGCGACGATCCGGCCGCCATGTCCTCGCTGGCCGGCCAGATCAACCAGAAGCTCAATGCCGCCAAGACGGCGGCCCAAATCAATCAGTAATCCGCCGCCTCATGGACGAATACAGGGCTCCGGAGCAGACCGCTCCGGAGCTTTCTTATTTCCGGGAATGCAAGACAACTCGTCAATTCATTAAAATTTAAGCAAATTTATTAGCCGGACCGTAAAATCTTTCCCTTACATTCCCGCCCGTTATCCCGCCCGCTTCATGCCTGGCGGCGGGGGTGGCCGGCAAGGGCCCGCATCAAGGGAGAGACGCAATGATGACCCGACTGATGAAAAAACTCGTCCGCCTGCGCAAGGACGAAGACGGCGCCACGGCCATTGAATTCGGCATGCTGGCCGCACCCTTTCTTCTGCTGCTGGTCGGCGTGTTCGAATCGGGCACCATGCTGCTGGTCAACTACCAGCTGGATGACGCGGTGGCTGACACAGCACGCCTGATCCGCACCGGACAGGCGCAAGCGGCCGGCATGAATGCCGAGGCGTTCAAGCAAGCCGTCTGCGACAGAATCGTGCTGAAAATCGGGGATTGCAAAAGCAAGCTGCTGGTGGACGTGGACACCTTCGCGGATTTCTCCAGCCTCACGTTCCCGCCCGCGCTGGAGGAAAAGACGAACCCGGACGGCACGAAAACAAAGGTTCTCAGCTCGAGCGTCGGCAAGAAATTCGACATCGGCACGGCCAAGACCATCGTCGGCGTGCGGGTCTATTACCCCTATCACTACATGACCGGGATTTTCGCCAAGATTACCGGCATGACCGACTATGACGACGTGAAGCTGCTTTCAACGGCCGCGGCCTTCCAGAACGAGCCTTTCAAATGAGTTTTTTCATGACCGGCGCGGGCGCTGGCGCATCAAGGAGCGCGGCGGCGCGGCAGGCATGAAGACAAACGGGGAGACAAACAGGATGACACGGCCAGACAAGACATATCCGCGGAAAGCGCGCATTGCGCGCCTGAAGGCCTTCCGCAAGAACATCCGGGGCGTGGCGGCCATAGAATTCGCCATGATCCTGCCGGTCATGGTGCTCATTCTGGCCGGGCTGATCGACATCACCAACCTGTTCTACGCCAACCGCAAGATCACGCTGGCCACGAACACCATTGGCGATCTGATCACCCAGATTCCGAACAAGATCACCGAAAGCCAGATGGACGGCATCTACAATGCCTCGCGGCCCATTCTCGATCCCATTCCGGACGACATGCTTGAAATCAGCGTGGACGATTACAGGCTGGTCGGCGGCGCGGTGAAAAAGATCTGGCACTATGGCAATGGCACCTTCACCTGCGCCGGCAGCGGCATCCCGGAAGCCCAGCTCAAGATGAAGATCCGGCCGCTCATGGCCGATGGCAACGATGTTATCGTGACCACCGGCTGCGTCCAGGTGAAAACGCTGACCGGCATGGCGATCAGCAAGCGCACCTTCAACCTGGACGAAACCGTCATCCTGCGCCCGCGCCAGTCCGATACCCTGGAGTGCGACGACTGCACGTCTTGACCCCTTGCGCGCCCGATGTGGAAAACCGCCGGACGGGACATTTGAAAAGCTGTTGAAAAGGCGGGGAATCC
>JALUFY010000057.1 GCA_027051995.1 Hyphomicrobiales bacterium | reverse complement strand
GCCAGATCCCGGAAGAAGCGGCGCATCTGTTTTTCCTGGCGCACAAGTCCAGCGTCCGTGCGTCTTTGCAGGGCGCGGCGTTTTTCATCCCATGCGCGCCAGCGTTCATACATGGCTTGGGCGCGCTCGAAGGCGGAATCCTCTTCCAGAACGCGGCGGCGTTCGCGCTCCACGCGCTCCAGATTCTCCATGGAGCGGCGCAGGGTGGTGACGGAAACCCAGTTCTTCAGTTCCGCCATGTCCGGGATCATGCGCAGGGCCGATGGCGGGCCGGCCAAGGCGAGGCCGAAGGGCGGAATGGAGGCATTCGTCCTGTCGCGGAAGCGCAGGCCGATATCCAGTTTGCCGCTGGCGGCCTCGCTCATGGGCTTGATTGTGACGCTAAAGCCCCCGGCATCGTATTCATAGGCTTGCGCGGTGATGACGCCGGAGGCGATGCGCAGCTTGCGCCGCCCGCCGGGGAAGGACAATGCGCCCGCGCGCAGGACGGTTTTGGCCAGCTTGTCCACCTCGGCGGGGCTCTTGGCCTTCATCACCGCGTCGAGGAAGGCGCGCGGGGCCATGCCGTGCAGCACGCCCTTGCCGATGTTCAGCTCTCCGGAGCCGTTCATGGCGATGGCGGCTCCTTCCAGCGAGCGGGCGCGGGCTTTCCATGTGGCGGAGGCTTCAAGCGGGGCGCTGACGGCCTTGCGGCCATCGGCGTAATGGAGGATCGCCGCCAGCGGCAGGCTGGCGCGGGTCTGCCCGGCGAAGGCCAGCCCGCCGCGCGCCGGGGTGGCGCTCATGGTGGCCGAAACCTCGCCGTTATCCGCGTCTCCGGCGGAAACATCCGCGTTCAGCGCCTTGCCATCCTGTTTGATCGTCAGCCGCCCCCCGGGCAGAACGAAGCCGGGCAGCAGGGCAAGCCTGTCCGCCTTCCAGCGCAGATCTATGGCCGGGCCGGAGAAAAGGGCGGGGCGGAAGCGGCTGGCCTCCGCGCCGGGCAGGGCCTCCCCGCCGAGGCCGGGCGCGCCATCGGGGGCGGTGAGCCATGCACGCGCCAGGGCGGGCAGATCGAGGCGGGCGCTGGCGATGTCTCCGGACAGGGTGGCCGCGCCGCCGGTGCGCGCCAGAGCCAGCGCGCCGGAGAAGGAGACGCCGCCGAAGGCTCCCCTGATGTCGCGATAGCGGGCATGACCGGGGGAGAAGGCGATTTTGCCCTCGGCGTAGGCGGAGCCCTGTGAATCGCGCGGCGCGGCGAAGCCGAAAAGGCGCAGCAGGCGATGGACGCGGGCGGCGCGCAGGGCGAATGTGCCCTCGCCGGTGAAGCCCGTCTCGGGCGAAACATTGCGCACGGAGCCAAGAAAGCGGCTTTCCAGCCCCAGAATATCGAGGCTGATAGTGGTTTTCAGGCCGTCTTCCGGCCTGCCCCTGGCCTTCAGGGACAGGTTCGCGGGGGTGGTGGCGCTGCCTTCCGGTTTGAGGCCCGCCAGAGCCAGCAGGGGGCGCGAGGCGGGACTTGTCATGCCGGCGTCCAGCTTGATCT
>JALUFY010000056.1 GCA_027051995.1 Hyphomicrobiales bacterium | reverse complement strand
GGCTATGGGGTTTGGCCGCACCGGCGAGCGCAGGGAGAAGACGCCGCGCGGGCCGCGCATGGAGCGGGGGCGCTGGATGATGATGTGGCGCGCCGCTCCCAGCCGCACCGCCGCCATGAGGCTGGCCTGCAACAGCGCCATCACCTTCTCCTCGCCTAGGCGCTGCCGCCAGCGGGTCAGTAAGAATCAGGTTCTCGCACCGGCCCGCTCCCCCTCCCGGCCACCCACATTATGAGTATCCTTGGGAGGCCGGGAGGGCAGGGCTATCGCATTTGGGCCAAGGCATTGAAAAGATAGTCTGTATTCCACGCGCACTTGCGCATTCTGTGGCTGATCGGGACGCCGGGCTTGTCGGCCATCTGCAACGCGTTGCGGGCGATGCGCTTGAGCGCCGCCATGTTTTCCGGCGCATGATCCTTGCGGGCGCGGGACGCGTCTTCGCCCAGATGGACGTCGAGCACCCAATGCAGGCTGTTCTCCACCATCCAGTGATCGCGCACGATCCGCAGCGTCCGGCGCGGGCTGAATGGCCGGGACAGCAGGAAGTAGCGCACCTCTTCGGGCTCGCCATCGCGCTGGCTGGCGATGCGCGCGAAAGCCGCGTGCCCGGCGCACAACGGCGCGTCACAGGCCACGACGGCGGCCCGCCGCACCACCCGGCGGCCATGGCTTGCGTCCGCCTCGCGCGCCGTCTTCAAGGACGCGGCGGCGGCGAAGGCCCGTTCCGCCCTGTCCACCCATGCGGGCCGGTTCTTCTTCAGGGCCAGCACGTAATCAGCGCCCCTGGAGGTGATCTTTTCGGCCATCTTGTGATGACAGTGCAAGGCGCCGGCTGTTATGATTTGTCCCGTGATATCAATGATATCCAGCATATCCAGCGCCGCTTCGGCCTCTCCCGCGCCGCCGCGCGGGCGCAGGGCGGCCAGACACAGCCGCTCCGCCGGGGCGAAGGCGCTCACCATCAGCGGCGGCCAGGCCCGGCAGCCCGCCTCGCAGGCATGGCGCAATGCCTTGCCGTCGATGGCGATGATCCCTCCGGCGCCCTTGCGCGACGGCCCAAGTGCTGCCGCGAGCCCCTCGCTGAAACGCTTGAGCGCCCTGGCCAGATGCTTGGGTTCGAGCAGCCGGAAGAGCCGCGAAAAGGTGTCGTGGCTGGGCGGCCTGCGGCTGTCCACGTAGCGTTGCAGAAACGTCCAGCGCTCCCTGGCGAACAGGGCGAACTCGCTGGCCGTGACGGCGCCGCACATGGTCGCGGCGAGCGAAATCAGAAGCAGGTCTCCCAGCCGGTGCGAGCTGTTGCTGGCCCGCGGGGCGGGGATGTCGTCGAACAGGTTGCTTGTTCCGGTCATGGCGGTCTCCATTCATCAGCAGCAGACCACCCTTGGAATCCTGTTCGCAAACAATTGAAACCCCTCAACAAATTTCCATATGCGATTCGCCTGCCCAAAGCTGTATGGGCGGCGCAAGAGGGTGAAAAAATGTTGGGAACTCATTCATATTTCTTTTGGTGGAAACTTCTACGCCACAGT
>JALUFY010000055.1 GCA_027051995.1 Hyphomicrobiales bacterium | reverse complement strand
CATCACGGCGACGTAATCGCACACATGGGCGATGACCGACAGATCATGGCTGATGAACAGAAAGGTCAGCCCCATGTCCTTCTGGATTTCGCGCAGCAGGTTCAGAACGTCGGCCTGAATGGACACATCCAGCGCCGCCACCGCCTCGTCGGCGACGATGAAGCGCGGCCAGCTCACCAGCGCCCGGGCGATGGAGATGCGCTGGCGCTGGCCGCCGGAGAAGGCGTGCGGAAAGCGCCTGAGATGCTCCAGGTTCAGCCGGCAGCGGGCGGCGATCTCGCGCACCCGCTCATCCGTCTCGGCGCGCGATTTCGTCAGCTTCATCACCTCCAGCGGCTCGGCGATGATGTCGCGCACCGTCATGCGCGGCGAAAGCGCGGCGTAAGGATCCTGAAAGATCATCTGCGCCCGCGAGCGGTAATCCTTCAGCTCCGCCCCGCCGATGGCGCGCAGGTCATAACGCGCCTCGCCGTCGTCATAGACGGCCTCGCCCGACACCACGGGCGCGGCGCGCAGAAGCGCCCGGCCGAAGGTCGTCTTGCCCGATCCCGATTCGCCCACCAGGCCGAAGAAGCTGCCTCTGGCGATCTTCACCGAGACGTTCTCCACCGCCCGCACCACCTTTTTCGGCCCGAAAAGGCCGCCGCGCAGCGGATAATGCACGCAAAGATCGCGCGTTTCGATCAACGGGACCTGGCTCATGACGCGCACTCCCCCTCATGCAGATGGCAGGCGGCCAGATGCCCCGCCGCCACCCGCCGGAAACAGGGAACCTCTTTGCGGCAGACATCTCCGATGATCTCCCGGCAGCGGGTGTGAAAGACGCACCCCCCCGGCCGCTCCAGCGGCGATGGAATATCCCCCGGAATGGGCTCCAGCGGCGCGCCGGGGTCATCCAGCCTCGGCAGCGCCGCCAGCAGGCCGCGCGTATAGGGATGCGCCGGGCGGCGGATGACGTCGCGCACCGGACCGGTCTCCACCAGCCTGCCCAGATACATCACCGCGATGTCGTCCGCCGTCTGCGCGATGACGCCCAGATCGTGGGTGATGAAGATGATGGCCATGTGAAACTCCGCCACCAGATCCTTCATCAGGTCGATCACCTGCGCCTGGATGGTCACGTCCAGCGCCGTCGTCGGCTCGTCCGCGATGAGCAGCTTCGGGCGGGTGGACAGCGCCATGGCAATCATCGCCCTTTGCCGCATGCCGCCGGACAGCTCGAAGGCGTATTGATTGAAGCGCTTCACCGGCTCCGGGATGCCCACGCGCTCCAGCATTTCGATGGAAATTTCCCGCGCCCGTTTGCGGCTCATGTCGTTGTGGATGAGCAGCTGCTCCACCATCTGCCCGCCCACCGTCAGCGCCGGGGCGAAGGAGGCCATGGGCTCCTGAAAGATCATCGAGATGGCCCCGCCGCGCACGATGCGCATCTCCCTGGCCGATTTCAGCCGCATCACGTCCACCGGCCCACCATCCAGATGCAGGGTGATGGCGGTCTTGCCGCCATAGACGGCGTTGCCCGCGTTCAGCCGCATCAGCGACTTGGCGGTCACCGACTTGCCCGAGCCCGATTCCCCCACCAGCCCCAGCACCCGGCCCTTGTCGAGGGAGAAGGAGACATCGTCCACCGCCGTGACGCGCCCCTCGCCGGTGTCGAATTGCACCGTCAGATTTTCCACGTCCAGAAGCCGGCTCATTTTCTCGTTTCCGCGTAAGGATCGGCCGCGTCGCGCAGGCCGTCGCCGACGAAGACGAAGGCCAGCACCAGCACGATGAAAAAGATGACGGGAATGAAATACCACTGGTAATTGAGCAGAACATCCGCCTGGGTGACGTTCTGCAGCATCACCCCCAGCGAATTGACCGGGTCCTTCAGCCCCAGCCCGATGAAGCTCAGCGCCGTCTCCGAAAGCACCATGTAGGGAAAGGAGATCACCAGATCGACGATGATGTAGCTTGTGAAGCTGGGCAGCAGATGCCTGCGGATGATGTGACTGGCCGAGGCCCCGCACAGCTTCGCCGCCAGCACGTATTCCTGATTGCGCTCCGTCAGCAGATGCGTGCGTACCCGCCGGGCCAGCGTCGGCCAGCCGATCAGCCCCAGAATGGTGGAGATGAAGAAGAAGCGCGCCTCCGCGCTCCATTCCGGCGGAATGAAGGCCGCCAGCGCCATGAACAGCGGAATGGCCGGCACCGTGCGGATGGCGTCGGTGAACATCTGCAATGCCGAATCGATCCAGCCGCCGTAAAAGCCCGATATTCCGCCAATGATCAGCGCCAGGAAGAAGGCCAGAAAGACGCCGATGGTGCCCACCGCCAGCGAGGTGTTGATGGCGTGGAAGGTGCGCGAGAAGATGTCCTTGCCCGCCGCGTCGGTGCCGAACAGATGGATCTTGCCCTTGTCCACGCCAAACAGATGGGTGCGGAATGCCATACCGAAGAGCTTGTAGGGATCGCCCTTTGGCAGGAAGGTCATGTAGCGCCGCTTGTTCCTGTTGATGCGCGTCACCCAGCGGAAATTGGTCTTGATGGAGCGGAAACGCTCCGGCGTGTAGATGAAGGGCCGCCAGGAAAAGCCGTTTTCATCCCACATGCGCGGGATCTGCGGCGCGCCGTTCTGATAGCTCATGTCACGCCCCGCCGCCGTCGGGTCATAGGGCGTCAGAAAAGGCGAGAACAGCCCGGCCAGGATCAGCGTCACCAGCACGATGAGCCCCGCCATGGCCGATGTGTTGCGCTTGAAGCGCGCCCAGATGAGCTGCCCCTGCGAGGCGGTGAAATAGGCCTCCCTGGCCTTGTCGTCCACGCCGCCCGCCGCCTGTCTTTTCGCCGCCCTTTCCGCCATCACGCGCTCCGCCCCAGAATGCTGTGCCGCACGCGCGGATCGGCCAGCGCCAGAAGGATGTCGGTGAAGAAGTTGAGCGCCACGATTGAGCCCGTCAGCAGAAAGATGATGGCCCCGGCCAGCTGCTGGTCATTGGAGCGCGCCAGCGCCTCGATGAGCAGCGACCCGGCCTCCGTCAGCGTCAGGATGAGCGCCACCACCGGCAGCTCGTTGAACACCCGGTTCAGATCGAACCCCAGCGAGTTGATGATCGGCCCCAGCGCATGGCGCGCCGGATAGCGCCGCAAGAGCCGCCAGCCGGAAATCCCGCGCGCCCTGGCCGCCGTCACGTAGAGCTTGCCGATCTCGTCCGACATCAGCGCCCGCACCGTCTGGATGGCGAAGGCCGTCGCCGACCAGCCGAGAATGAAGATGGGCAGCCACGCATGCCCGGCGAAGTCAACGAACTTGTCCCATGACCAGGGCGCGTCGCGGTATTGCGGCGAGAACAGCCCGGTGAGCGAATTGCCATAGACCATGGTGGAAAACAGCATGATCATCAGCGCCAGCAGGAAATTGGGCAGCGCCAGCCCCAGATAGCTGACCAGCCGCAGGGTGTTGTTGAGCACGGGATTCCTGGATGTCGCCGATATGATGCCCACCGGCAGGGCGATGGCGTAGGCCAGCGCCAGCGCCGCCAGCGCGATGCCCAGAGATATCAGGAACTTGTCGCTCAGAAGCTGGCTGATATCCATGCGCAGGATGCACGATTCGCCGAAATCCCCCTGAAAGGCGTGCCAGATCCACGACGCCCAGCGCACCATGAACGGCCGGTTCAGCCCCAGCCGCTCGCGCTCCGCGTCGATGTCGGCCACCGAGATGCCCGAGCCCTGCGTGTTCTTGAACGCCAGATAGCGCTCGGCGCAATCACCCGGCACCATCTCCATGAGCGAAAAGACGATGAACGAAACGATGATCAGCGTCACCACCGCCATGATGGCGCGCACGAAGGCGAAACGCAGAAACTGCCCCATCACGATCCTCCCCGCGTCAGGCTTCCGGACACGCCCGGCGCGGAATGTTTTCCGGTGATTTTGCCTGTCATGATCCGCAACGGATTGCAATGCATGGATGAACGCCGCCGGCGGAAATCCCGCCCTGATGCGAAAACCCGCGATGGGCGGAAAATCCCTTTTCCGTCCATCGCGTCTGTCTGGTATCCGTCAGCCCCTTGAACGGGCGGCCGGACTACTTGGCGAAATACCACTGGATGGCCCGGTAGGGATAGGCCCAGTAGTATTCGAAGGAGTTGGTCTTGAAGTGCGGGAAGTTCTTCAGCACGTTGCGGTGATAGACCGGCGCCGGGGCCAGCACCGTGCCGATGAACAGCAGGTGCGAGGTCATCATCTCGACCAGCTTGTTGCCCAGCTTCTTCGCCTCGTCCGAGCCCGGCGTGGCCGACTGGAAGGCGTCGATGGTCTTCGACATCTCGTCCACCCAGGCCGGCGGCTTGACGCCCTTCTTGCCGTTCGAGTCGATGTATTCCGCCCACAGCATGCCGTTGCGGTGGCCGAAATAGTTCTCGAACGGCGGCTTGAACAGCTCCGGATTGGCCTGGATGATGGCCAGCGGCTGGCTCTTCTTCCAGTTGCCCACATCCAGCTTGTTGGCCGACTGGGCGGAGCGGTATTCGTCCGGCGTGATCTCCTTCACGTTGGTCTTCACGCCCACGTCCGTCCAGTATTGCGCCACCAGCTCGGCCACCTTGGTCGGCGTGCCCTGGGTGGCGAATTGCAGATTCAGCACCAGCTTCTTGCCGCTCGGCAGATCACGGAAGCCGTCGCCGTCGGCGTCCTTCAGGCCCACTTCATCAAGCAGCTTTTTCGCCTTTTCCTTGTCGAAGCCGAGGGCGAACTTCTCCCACTTGGCGTCGATGAAGTCCGGCCTGGGCGAGAAGGCGATATACTGCATCGGCTTGCCCTGGCCGAAATAGGCCGTCTCGTTGATCTCGTCGCGGTTTATGGCCATCGACATGGCCTTGCGGAAGCGCAGATCGCCGAAAATCTTGCGCTTCTCCGGATCGGCGTCCGTGACGTTGAAGGAGAACGTCGGGAAGGCGATGGTCGGCTTCAGCTCGACGGTATAATTCCCCTTCTTCTGGTTCTCCAGCAGGATGGGCGCCATGGTCAGATCGAGCGACTGGGTCTTGTAATCCACCTCGCCGTTGATCAGCTTGAGGATACGCACCTGCTTGTCGTTAGCGTAGGTCTCGTCGATCTCGCTGATGTAGGGCAGCTGATGGCCGTTGGTGTCCACGGCGAAATAGTAGGGATTGGCCACCAGATGCCGCCCTTCCGTGGTCTCCTTCACCAGGATGTAGGGCTCGAGCGTCGGATAGGTGGCCTTCGGCAGCTTGCCCACCTTGTCCTTGCTGTTAAGCATCGGCGAGGCGGTGTCCATCCAGTCGGAGTTGCCGTAATAGGCCTTGATCAGCGCATAGCCGTCCTTGAAGCCATAGGACTGCGCCAGCTTGTCGGCGTCCTTGTTGATCGCCGGATGGAACTTGCCCAGAAAGTGCTTCGGCAGGAAGGGCTGCGCGTAGGAGAAGGCGAAGGTGGCCAGCAGCCCCGGCTTGGGCGCGGGCAGCTTGAACACCACCGTGTAGGGATCGGGCGTCTCCACCGTCATCCGCTTGCCGGCCACCAGCGCATAGGGCTTGGGCTTCTTGAAGATGTGCTTGTCCATGACGACGTTGTCGTACCAGAACTTCACGTCCGCCGAGGTGAACGGCGCGCCATCCGACCACTTGTGCCCCTTGCGCAGATAGAAGGTCAGCTCGGTGAAGTCCTTGTTCCACTTCCACCCTTTCGCGACGTTCGGCACGATGGTCTGAAGATCATCCGAATAGCGGGCGAAATTGACATGGCGCAGCGACAGCATGTCGGACGTGCCCGCCTCCGAGGCGTTGGAGATGCCATGCAGCGTGCCGCCATACTTGCCGATGGCGTCATAGGGCGCCACGACGAGCGGCTCTTCCGGCAGGCGCCTGGCCACATCCGGCAGCTTGGCCGGGTTGCCCTTGATCATGGCGTTGAGCTTGCCGATATCCGGGTTTTCGGAAAATCCCAGCTTGCAGCCCGCCAGCTTCTGGAACTCGCTCAGCTCGTATTGCT
>JALUFY010000054.1 GCA_027051995.1 Hyphomicrobiales bacterium | reverse complement strand
GTTCCGCCTGGCGGGAGATTTCGCGCAAGGGCTCTTCGATGGTGCGCGGCTTCGCGCCCCGCTCCAAGGCGCGCACGCAGCCGGCGGCATAGTTGGCGATGGCCCCCAGCGGCTGATTGACTTCGTGCGCCAGCCCGTTGGCCAGCTCGCCCAGCGTGACCTGGCGCGACACATGGGCCAGCTCGGCCAGCCGCAATTGCGCCTTTTCCTGGCTTTCCTTCAGCTCGCGGGTGCGCAGGCGCACCAGATATTCGGTGCGCGCCACATGCATCATGCCAAGCACCAGCAGCACCCCGGCGAAGGCGAACCAGCCCCAGTTGCGCTGCATGAACTCGGCCAGCAGCGCGCCGCTGGAGGTGCGGTAGGGGCCGATGCGCAGATAGCGGAAGAGATCGAGCACCGGCTGATAGGACAGCGGGATCGTCCAGTGGCGCACGCCCGGCCCGTCCATCGCCAGCAGGGCGATGGCCAGTTTCTTGGCCAGCGCGTGCGGGGTGCCCCTGGTCTTGGCGAAGGCCCAGTTGGGATAAAGCGGGCTGGACAGGGCGCAATCGAAACCAGCCGCCCGGCGCGGCGCGAGAATGCGGAAATCCGCCATGCGGATGCGCCCTTCGGCGGCCATGCGCTCCAGCAGGCAGGCGCGCACGGTGCCCGCGTCCGCCAGCCCGCCGCGCACCGCGTAAACGATCTTGTCGAGCGGAAAGCCGACGAACTTCACCTGCTTCAGATCGGAAAAGGGATCAATGCCGGCATGGCGCAGAACGCCCCAGGCGATCTCGAAGCCGCCAAAGGCGCGTTTGGAGACGGCCAGCAGGGTCTTGCCGCGCAGATCGGCCAGACCGTGAATGTCCTCGCGGGCGGCGCTGGTGAAGATGACCGCGCCCACCGCCCGGCCCGGCGCGCCGGAGCGGGCCGTCTCCAGCGTGGCCAGCCGGTCGGCGCCGTATTGGCGCTCCAGATAGGCGTAGTTGCCCGGATTGGTGATGAAGAAATCCACCTCGCCCGTCCGCACGGCCCGCTCCATGCCGGACAGGGTGAGGGGAACGAGAACGAAGTCATGCCCCGGCAGCGCCTTGCCCAGCGCCCGGATCACAGGCGTCCATTCGGCCCGCGCCCGCTCCGCCCCGCGCCAGGCCAGCACGCCAACGCGCAACCGGGAAGACGCCCCGGCCACCGCCGGAGCGGCGGCGCAAAGCAGAAAGAAAAGGCCAGCGGCCAGAATTCTCGTCAGGGTTTTCATGCATGGTATTCTGTAAAGGAAATCCGCGCCGGAGTCTCTTGTTCAAATCAGGTGCGAAACACGCTCTGAACAGGCAGGCCGCCATTGCCGGAATTGCGGAAAAGGCAGATAAAAAACAAGGCAGGTCATGAAGCGAGAGGGCGGCCGGATAACCATCTCCAGCCGTTTGCCGCCCATTACGAATCCCCTGAGCATCACCGATGCTATTGGATTACGCAACCTGATGTCTGGAAATTTGGATTTGGTGTAATCACGCATCCTGGCATTCCCATTTGATGCAGGCTTTTGTAT
>JALUFY010000053.1 GCA_027051995.1 Hyphomicrobiales bacterium | reverse complement strand
GCGCACGGGGGCATCTTCCTGATGCTGAACAACGCCCCCACCTGGCGGGCGTTGTTCAGCATCAGGAAGATGCCCCCGTGCGCGGCCAGCGCGATGAGAAAGATCGCGCTCTCGCGCAGCGCCGCCGCGATCCTGCCTGTCCATCCCGGTCTGCTCATTTCCTGCGCACCGCCACAAGTTGCACATGGGTAATCCCGGCGTCCGCCATCTTCTTCAGCAGCGGCAGCACCACCTTGACGCGCGCCGCCCTGTCGGCCTTTACCCGCACCTCGACGGGCTCGCCGCCAATCTCCTTTTTGAGGCTGGCGATGACGTCATCCATGCTCAGTCTCTTGTCCTTCATCGCCATTGCCCCGTCGCGCGCCACCAGCACCACCGGCCCTTCATCCGGCAGATCGCCCCCGGAGGCCGGCGCCTCGGGCGGCTCGATGTCCAGAAGCTCGGCGGCGTGAAAGGTGCCGGCGATCATGAAGAAGGTCAGCAGCAGAAAGACGATGTTGATCATCGGGATCAGCCTGTCGTTCTGATCCGGCTGGCGTTCGCCGGCGAAGAAATCGCCGTTCGCAAAGGGATCGCTCATGGCTTTCCTCCCGGAAACGCGGCCGCTCCGGGCCCAGCCGCGAAGGGCGGCGGCGGAACCGGTGGCAGGGCGGGGGCGGCCCGACTGGATGGAACATTCTCCGCCGGGCGCGCCGCCGCGCCGGGCGTGACGATGCGCACATCGAAGCCCGGAACGGCTTTCAGGGCGTTCAGCGCATCGATGAGAAGCTGCACGGACACCGCTCCTTGCGGCTCGACGAGAAGCAGCGGCTTGCGCTCCGGCCTGTCCTTCTCCGGCGCCTGGTGATGAGCCAGAACGCCGGCAAATGTCTCCACGTCGCCGATCCTCTCGCCGTCCAGCAGGAAACCGCCGTCTTCATGGATGGCCAGATGCAGAATCCTGCGCTCCTTTTCCGGTGTTTGCGCCATGGGCGCGGCGGCCCGCGCGGCGCTCTTGCGCATGGAGACGTCGACGGGCGTGAAGCGGTCGAACTGCGTCACCACCATGAAGAAGATCAGCAGAATGAAGGTGAAGTCGATCAGCGGCGCCATGGACAGCACCGAGCGCCGCCGCTTGCCTTCCAGGGTGAACCCCGCCGGATGTGACGAACCCGTGCCGCGCGTCATGGTTCAGCTCCGTTCCGCGGCGGGCCGCTGCTCCGCCTCGCCATAGACGCGGGCCAGGAAGCGCGCCACCGACACCGAGGCATACTGGCGCAGCCTGTCCAGCTTGTTTTCCGCCATGTTGAAGGTGATGATGGCCGGGATGGCCACCACGAGCCCCAGCGCCGTGGTCAGCAGGGCCTCCCATATGCCCCCGGCCAGCACCGCCGGATCGGCCTTCGAGCCCGCCGATTGCAACGCCTGGAAGGCCGAGATCATGCCGAGGATCGTGCCCAGAAGGCCAAGCAGCGGGGCGATCAGGCCGATCAGCTCCAGCAGCCGGTCATTGCGCGACAGGCGCATCATCTCACGGCTGGCCACGGCGCTGGGGCTCGT
>JALUFY010000052.1 GCA_027051995.1 Hyphomicrobiales bacterium | reverse complement strand
TCCGGATCGCTGTTCAGGGCGGTCATGGCGTCGCGCATGGCGGCCAGATCGACCACCGCGGGCACGCCGGTGAAATCCTGCATGAGCACGCGCGCCGGATTGAAGGCGATTTCGCGGCGGGCGCTCTTGCCCCTGTTCTCCAGCCAGCCGGTGACGGCGCGGATGTCATCGGCGGTGACGGTGCGGCCGTCCTCGAAGCGCAGCAGGTTCTCCAGCAGAATCCTGAGGGTGAACGGCAGGCGCGATACGCCTTCAAGGCCATTTTCCGCCGCCTTCGCGAGCGAGAAGATCTCGTAGTCCCGGCCATTGACGGTCAGGGTATCGCGTGCGCCGAACGAGTTGGATTGCGTCATGAAAAGACTCCCTGTTTTCATGGCGCAAGGGGATGGTGGAGAGTGCTCCGGAGGGCTTGCGTCCGCATGAGGAGCGCCTCATGGCGCGCCCTTCCTCCGCCTCGCGTCGATATGGGTTGCAGCGTCCTTGTAGCGGAAAAACCGCGCTTGCGCCATGTTTGCCGCCCGCGCACGGTTTTTTGACCCTCCAGGGGGGCGGAAAATCCCTCTGGCTCTTGTCTTGGCGGCCGATTCGGGCAAAGGATGGCGGCCATGAAACTCTCAGGGGAAAATCTCGCCTGCCGGCGGGGCGGGCGCATCGTCTTCGCCAATCTGTCGTTCTCGGTGTCTTCCGGCGAAATGCTGATCCTGCGCGGGCCGAACGGGGCAGGCAAGACATCGCTTCTGCGCCTCATCGCCGGGCTTGCGCCGCCCGCATCTGGAAAGCTCGTGCTGGAGGGCGGGGACAGGGATCTGAGCGTTGGCCAGCAGAGCCATTACATCGCCCATCAGAACGCCTCCAAGCCGCAGCTGACGGTGATGGAGAATCTGCGTTTCTGGGCGAAGTTCCACGGCGGGGGCGAGGCGCGCATTTTCGAGGCCATCGAGGCGATGGACCTGAAGCGGCTGACGGGATACGCGGCGGGATTGCTCTCGGCGGGGCAGAAGCGCAGGCTGGCGCTGGCGCGGCTGGCGCTGGTGGAGCGCCCCATTTGGCTGCTGGACGAGCCCACGGTGGGGCTGGACGCGGCCTCGGTGGCGCGGCTGCGCGGGCTGATGGAGGCGCATCTGGCGGCGGGCGGCATCGTCATCGCCACCACCCATATCGAGCTGGGCATGGCTCAGGCGTGTTTCTTCGAGTTCACCGAGGCGCACTGGCCGGCGGAGGATTTCGCATGAGCGTTCTGTGGTCTGTTCTGTCGCGCGATGTGCTCATGGCGCTGCGCGCGGGCGGGGGCATCGGCACGGCCTTCGGCTTCTTTCTCACCGTCGTGGTGCTTCTGCCCATCGGCATCGGCCCGGATCAGGCGCTGTTGCAGCGCATCGCGCCGGGGGCTCTGTGGATCGCGCTGCTGATGTCGGTGCTCTTGTCTGCCGACCGCATCTATTCCGCCGATTACGAGGATGGCTCCTTGGAGGTCATGGCGCTGGGGCCCGCGCCGCTGGAGGTGGTGGCGCTGGCCAAGGCGCTGGCGCACTGGATCACTT
>JALUFY010000051.1 GCA_027051995.1 Hyphomicrobiales bacterium | reverse complement strand
GACCTACAACAATTCCATCGCCTACGCGCTGGCGGTGGGCCATCTGGCCGACCGCATCGGCGGGGCGGGGCCGATCGTGGCCTCCTGGCCGGTGCGCCAGCGCATGCTCAGCAGGGCCGAGCGCATCGAGCTGCAAAGGCATCTGGCCAGGCAGGGCTATTACCGGGGGGCCTTCAGGGGCCACATCGGGCCGAAGACGCGCGCCGCCGTGCGCCGCTATCAGCACACCGCCGGGCTGCCCGCCGACGGATACGCCAGCCCGGAGCTTTTGCGGCATTTGCGCAAGGGGCGCTGAGGGGGCGATTGCGCAAAGAGCCCCGATGAGGCAAAGTGGCTCCGCTCACGCATCCACAGCAGACCGGAGGCCGCGATTTTCATGAGGAGACATGCCGGAATTCTTCTGCTGGCGCTGGCGCTGCTGGCGCTTCCGGGCAGGCTCGCGGCGGCGGCGGGCTATATTGCCCAGCCCCAGGAGCGCTACCGCGTCTTCGTTTTCGGCGACAAGATGGCCACGGGGCTGCTGGCGGGCCTGTGGCGGGTGCTGAAGGATCAGCCGAAGTTCGTCGCCCGCGGGCGGCTGCGCGAGGGCTCCGGGCTGGCCAGGCCCGGTTTCTATGACTGGACGCGCACCATCCCCAAGGTGCTGGACTCCAATCCGGTGGACATCGCCATCATCA
The DNA here is from genome assembly GCA_027051995.1 of Hyphomicrobiales bacterium. Lineage (GTDB taxonomy): Bacteria > Pseudomonadota > Alphaproteobacteria > Rhizobiales > Aestuariivirgaceae > Thermopetrobacter. The sequence goes on along the minus strand of JALUFY010000051.1, from coordinate 5,360 downwards.
TGATGGGGGCCAATGACGCGCGCGACATGCGGATTGATGGCAAAAGGGTGCTGTTCGGCTCCGATGAATGGAAGGCCGCCTATGGCGGGCGCGTGGCGGCGGTGATGGAGGCCTTCAAGGCCAGGAACGTGGCGCTCTACTGGGTGGGCCTGCCGCCAGTGCGCGATGAAGGGCGCAACGAGGCGCTGAAGTTCATCTCCGGGATCATTCGCGGCAAGGCGAAGGAGGCCGGGGTGCGTTTCATCGACATCTATCAGGACTTCGCCACGCCGGAGGGCGGCTATACGGAAAACGGCTTTGGCGTGGATGGCAAGCTGACGCGGCTGAGGGCGCGCAACGGGGTGCGGTTCATCAAGCCGGGCAACACCAAGCTGGCGAGCATCGTCATGGATGTGATCCGCAAGGACGCCGATGTGGCCGAGGGCCGCGCGGACGAGGCCGGCACTGAGGCGCCGCGGGCCGAACCCGCGCCGGAGAAGGTGGATGAAAACGCCATGCCGCTGTTTGGCCGCGAGACGCCGCTGGGCGGGGCCGAGCTTGTCAAGGCGGACGATTTGCCGGACAGAAACGCGGTGTTCCTGGCCGGGACACAGGGCGCGGCGGCGGCGGATTCGGCGGCGCATCTGTCCAGGCTGCGCCATTCCGCGCCGAAGGACAGTTCGGCGGGCAGGCTCTTCGCCACCGGCCTGTGGCCGCCCGCACGCAAAGGGCGCATCGACGATTTTTCGCCTGCGCAGTAGGCTTCGATCATGGCGGGGAGCGGCCCGGGCCCGGCTCAGCCGCCGAGGAAGAGGCGGCCGACTTCGGGGTCTTCCAGCAGTTCGTCGCCGGGGCCCGCCTTGGCCAGCTGGCCGGAGACCAGGACATAGCCGATATCGGCGAATTGCAGGCCCTTCTTGGCGTTCTGCTCGACCATGATGATGGTCTTGCCCTCGGTCTTTTGCAGGTCTTCGAGAATTTCGAACACCATGTCGATGAAGCGCGGCTCCAGGCCGATGGAGGGCTCGTCCACCAGCAGCACTTCGGGCTGCATGACCAGGGCGCGGGAGATCTCCAGCAGCCTGCGCTCGCCGCCGGAGAGCACGCGGGCGGGCTGCTTGCGGCGCGCCGCCAGGCGGGGGTATTTCTCGAATACCTGCTCGGCGGCCTGGCGGGCCTCGTCCGGCCTGTTCTTCAGGAAGCCGCCCATCCAGAGATTCTCTTCCACCGTCATGTCGGGGAAGACGGAATTGTCCTGAAGGATGTAGGCGACGCCGGCCTCCACCAGCTTCTGGTTGGGCTTCATGGCGGTGACGTCCTTTTCGCCGATGCGGATGACGCCGGAAAAAATGTTCGTGAAGCCGAAGATGGAGTGCAGGATGGTGGACTTGCCCGCGCCATTGGGGCCGATGAGGCACAGCGACTGGCCCTTGCCGATCATCAGATCGAGGTCATGGAGGATTTCCATGCGCCCGTAGCCGGCGCGCAGCTTCTCGATGGAGAGAAAGGCCTCGCCGCCCGCCAGGCGCAGGAGCTCCTCCATGTCCGGGGCGTTGCTGGCGATCTTTTCTGCTTCTTTGGCGACCTCGTCCACGGACATGACCGTATCGGCCCTGCCCATGCCATAGCCGGAAATCTTCTCCTTGCCGCCGGTGTTCTTTTCGCCGCTCATGTCAGTGCGCTCCCAGATAGGCGTCGATGACGCGCGGATCGTTGCGGATGTCCTCCGGGCTGCCCTCGGCGAGCATTTCGCCGTGCGCCAGGCAATAGATGTGATCCGCCAGGTTCATGATGACGCGCATGTTGTGCTCGATGACCAGAAGGGTGATGCCAAGCTCCTTGTTGGCGCGCTTCAGGCGGTCGATCAGGCCGTTGATCAGCGTCGGATTGATGCCCGCCGTGGGTTCGTCGAGCAGCAGCATTTCCGGCTCGTTGATCAGCGCCATGGCGAACTCCAGAAGCTTCTGCTGGCCGAAGGACAGATCGCCCGCGTAAAGATAGCGCTTGGAATAGAGGCCGACGAAATCCAGCAGCTCCTTCGCCCTGCGCACGCCCGCCGAATGGCGCGATCTGAGCAGGCTGGCGAAACCGCTGGAGCGGTCCGGCAGGGAGATGAGCATGTTCTCCATGCAGGTCATCTTGCCGTAGATGCGCGTCTGCTGGAAGGTGCGCAGCAGGCCCATGCGGGCGATGGCGCCGACCCGCAGGCGGGAGATTTCGCGGCCGTTGAACCAGATTTCGCCCGCGTCGATGGGATGATAGCCGACGATGGAGTTGAACATCGTGGTCTTGCCGGAGCCGTTGGGGCCGATGAGCCCGGCGATCTGGCCTTTCTCCACCTTCAGGGAGACGTTTTTGTTGGCGATGACGCCGCCGAAGGCCTTGGAGATGTTGCGCACGTCGAGGAGCGGTTTGTCCATGATCATGCCTCCCCTTTCGCGTCGGCGGCTTCCATTTCGGCGGCCGTGGGGCCGAAGCGCGACGGCCAGCGCTCCTTGAGCCAGCCGACGATGCCCTGCGGGAAGAAGACGACGATGAGAATGATGAGCAGGCCCAGGGCGACGCGCTGCCAGCCCAGAAGATAGGTCCAGAACAGCTCCTTCATGACATAGAAGACCGAAGCGCCGATGACCGGGCCCCACAGCGTGCCCTTGCCGCCGAGGATGGCCATGAGGATCATCCACACGCCGATCTCCGCGCCGTTGAAGGCCACGTCTATCGGGTCGATGAACTTGCTCAGATTGCCGAAGATGCCGCCGGCCATGCCGAGGAAGAAGGCGGCGATGGTCCAGGCGATCACCTTGTTGCGGATGGTGTGATGGCCCATGGCCTCGGCCTTGTCCTCGTCGTCGCGGATGGCGTTGATGGCCAGCCCGTAGCGGGTGGAATAGAGCCAGGCGAGAAAGACGAAGGTGAGCGCGGCGAGGGCGAAGCTGAGGTAATAGAACAGGGTGGTGGTGTCCAGCGAATCCGGCGGGGTGGGCGTGACCATGCCGGAGCCCGCGCCGATGAGATCCCAGCCGGAGGCCAGCTCTCCGGCGGCGATGGCCAGGCCCAGGGTAGCGATGGCGAAGTAATGCCCGCGCATGCCCAAGATGATGAGCCCCAGGGCCACCGCCGTGAGGGCGGCCAGAACGCCCGCGGCGGGCAGGCCCGCGGCCAGGCCGGTGAGGAATTGCGAGGTGTTGAAGATGAACTCCGTGCCGCCGCCCTTGGCCGCCGTGTAGGCCGCAAGGGGATAGTAGAGCGCCACCTGAACGGCGGCGGCGGCATACATGCCGACGCCGAAGAAGACCACGTTGCCGAAGGAGTTGTAGCCCATCTGGCCGCCGGTGAGATCCCAGGTCAGGGCCAGAACGATGAACAGCCACAGCTTGGAGAACTGGCTGAGATAGGCGGGGAAGAGATATGGCGCGGCCACCCCCAGCAGCGCCAGCACGGCGATGGCCAGATAATGATAGGTTGTCCTGTTCATTTCAGATACTGCCTCTTGCGCGCGAGATTGATCTGACGCCACACCAGCACGGCGACCAGCAGCAGGAAGACGAAGGCCAGCTGATATTCGGCCCCCAGCAGGAAGCCGGCGAACTGCTCCGCCGCGCCGAGGCCGAGGCCCGCCGCGATGACGCCGCCGAGATTGCCGAGGCCCGCCATGATGACGATCATGAAGGAGCGCACCGTGTAGGGCAGTCCGGCGTAGGGATGGATGGACCAGGCCATGACCACCAGTGCGCCGGCCGCGCCGCACAGGGCGGCGTTGATGGCGTAGGTGGCGGCATAGACCCGGCCGGTGTCGATGCCCAGAATGCGCGCGGCGCGCGGGTTCTGCGATGTGGCGCGGATGGCCTGGCCGAGGCGCGAGCGCTTGAGGAACAGCCACAGCGCCAGGCCAATAACGAAGGCGAGGATGAAGGCCAGCACCTTGATCTGCGAGACCGTCACCATGTTGTTGAACAGATAGCTCATGCCCAGGCCGCTTTCGGCGGTGCGCACGTCGGAGCCGAAAATCTCGTTCATCAGCTGCTGCATCATGATGGAGACGCCGAAGGTGGCGAGCAGCGAGATGAACATGTCGGCGTCAACGATGCGCCAGATGATGAGCCGGTAGAGCAGCCAGCCGAGAACAAAGAGCGTGATGGCGGCGAAGGGGATGCCGAGAAGCGGCGGCAGGCCATACTTGACGAGCAGCAGGGTCATGTATCCGCCGAGGATGACGAATTCGCCCTGGGCGACGTTGATGATGTTCATCACGCCCCATACCAGGGCCATGCCGAAGGCGGCCAGGGCGAAGATGGCGCCGATCATCAGCCCGTCCAGCAGCAGCTGGACGTTGAGGATGGGCGCGGCGATGAGCAGATTGAGATTGTCCACGGGCGTTCCCCCTGAGAGACGGATCATCAGGCCTGCGCGGCAGGGCCATGCGCGGAAGCCGCCCGGAAGGCGGCTTCCCGTTTCATGTGATGGCTGAGATGGACGCTACTTGCGCTCCGACCATTTCGGGCGCGGGATGATGGCCTTGGCGGCGGCCCACTTGGAGGGGGCAACCACGACATACTTGCCATTCTGCACCTGATACAGAACCATCGGCTTGGCGGTGTTCTTGCCGGTGGCGTCGAACTTCACGTTGCCATAGAAGGTCTGCATGTCGGTGGCGGCCAGGGCGTCGCGCACCTTCTGCGGGTCGGTGGAGCCGGCGCGGTTGAAGGCGTCGGCGTAGACCAGCACGGCGGCGGCCGATTCGGCGGCCTGATAAGGCGGCGTGTATTTGTAGGTCTTCTCGAAGAGCTTGGCGAAGTCCATGGCGGAGCCGAAGACGTTGTCCTTGTAGGTCAGCGTCGGAGCCCACTGCGAGGCGCACAGGGTGTATTCCGCCGCCTTGCCGAACTTCTTGATGATCTTGGCCGAATCGCAATGGGTCATGGCCAGGATGGGCACATCCACCTTCATTTCGGCCATCTGGCGGATGGCCGTGGCCGCGCCCTTGGCGTGACCGGAGACGACGAACAGATCAGGATGCAGGGCGCGCACCTTGGTCAGCGTCGTGGTCATGTCGTTGAGTTCCTTGGGCAGCTTGTCGTCCACCACGACCTTCATGCCGTATTTCTTGCCGTCATCGATGACGCCGGCGCGGATGTCCTGGCTGAAGGGATCGTTCTGGATGGCCAGCGCCAGGGTCATCTGATTGGGCTTCTTGCCCAGCTTGCCTGCGTTCTCGGCGGCCAGGGCCACGGCGGAGGCCAGATACTGCTCGGAGGTGGAGAGCACGGCGAAGAGATACTTGTAGCCCTTGGTGAACAGCGAGCGCGAAGCGCCGTTGGCCTCGACCATGGGGATCCTGTATTTCTCGGTGACCGGCGCGATGGCCTTGGTCAGGCCCGACG
>JALUFY010000050.1 GCA_027051995.1 Hyphomicrobiales bacterium | reverse complement strand
GATCGAGGAGGTCTTTTCCCTCTTTCCCGATCTGCGCGGCAAGGCCGGCCAGCCGGCCGGCGAGCTCTCCGGCGGCCAGCGCCAGATGGTGGCCATGGGCCGCGCATTGATGAGCGAGCCGGAGCTGCTGCTGCTCGATGAGCCGACGGCGGGCCTGAGCCCGCGCTTCATGAGCATGATCTTCGAGCGCGTCATCGCCATCAACGAAACCGGCGTGGGCATTCTCATGGTGGAGCAGAACGCCCGGCAGGCGCTGACGCTGGCACATGACGGCTTCATCCTGGCCGGCGGGCGCAACCGGCACACGGCGTCCGGCGCGGCGCTGCTGGCCGATCCGGACGTGGCCAGAAGCTTTCTGGGGGGCTGAGGCGGCATGAACGAACTGGTCTTCTTCATCAACAAGGTGATCATCGCCGGCGCGGTGACAAGCTCGGTCTACGCCATGGGAGCCATCGGCGTGACCCTGATTTTCGCCATTCTGCGCTTCGCCCATTTCGCCCACGGCGACATCATGACGCTCGGGGCCTTCATCGCCTACGCCCTGGTGCTCGCCTTCCCCCACGCGGGGGCGTTCACCGGCCTGCCCGCCGGGTTCGTGCTGATGTTCCCGGCCATGCTGCTCACCGCGCTCCTGGCCATCTGGATCGATTGGCAATTCTACCGCCCCCTGCGGCGAAGGAACGTCAAGCCGGTGGTCATGGTCATGGCCTCCGTCGGCGTCACCCTGATGATTCAGGGCCTTTTGCGCCTCTTCGCCGGCACCGGCGCGCGCGGCTTCTTCTTCGCCGAGCGCAAGGAAATCCTGCGCCTGGAGCTGCCCTTCGAGCTTGCCCGGCGCAAGATCACCCTCACCGAGCCGCAAATCCTGCTCTTCGTCTTCACCATCGCCGCCGTCATCGCCCTGCACTGGTTCCTCACCCGCACGCGCACCGGCAAGGCCATGCGGGCGATGAGCGACAATCCCGATCTGGCCCGCGTCACCGGCATTGACACCGGCGCGGTGGTGCGCGTCACATGGATCATCGCCGGGGCGCTGGCTGCCGCCGCCGGAACGCTTCTGTCCATGGACGTGGCGCTGAAGCCGGACATGAGCTTCAACATCCTTCTGCCCATCTTCGCCGCCGCCATTGCCGGCGGCGTGGGCCGCCCCTATGGGGCCATCGCCGGGGGCTTTCTCGTCGGCTTCGCCGAGACGTTGTCGGTCTTCAACTGGGCCATCCTGCTGCGCCCGCTGAAGCCCCTCATCGGCGGCATCGTCCACATCCCGGCCAGGCTGGCCTTCGTGCCCACCGAATACAAGCTGACGGTGCCCTTCGTCATTCTCGTCGCCGTCCTCGTCTGGCGGCCCACGGGCATTTTCAGGGGGAAGGTGCTGTGAAGCTGAAACGCGAGATATGGCTGTTCGCCCTGCTGGCGGCGCTATACGCCTTCATCGCCGCCTTCTTCGGGCTGGCCTATGGCCTGCGCATGGGCATCGAGGCGGCCTGCTACGCTGTCATCGCCCTGGGACTTGGCCTGCAATGGGGCCAGGCGGGTCTGTTCAACGC
>JALUFY010000049.1 GCA_027051995.1 Hyphomicrobiales bacterium | reverse complement strand
CGCCTCCGCCGCCCCTGCTGCCCGCGCGCCCCCCGCGCGGCCCCTTCGATCCCGTTGGCCTGCGCGCCGGGGCCTTCACCCTCTATCCGTCCATCGAGACGGACGCCGTCGTTACGGACAACCTGGATCAGACGCCGTCCGGCAAGAAGGCCGCCGCCGGTTTGCGCCTGGCTCCCGCCCTGCGCCTGCGCAGCAGCTGGGTCCGTCATGATCTGGATGTCAACTTGAAAGGCGAGTTCATCCAGTGGAGCCGCGATGGCGCGCGCGAGGGCGCGCTCTCGGCAGACGCCAAACTGCGTCTGGACATCCGCTACACGGATTACGCAAATATCGAAACAAGTTATGACATCGGCGAGGAAGACGGCGCCAGCAAGCGGCTTCAGCATGACGTGAAGCTGAAAACATCGCTGACCCATGACACGGGCCGCATCCGGCTCACCGCCGGGGCCAGCGTAGCGCGCACATTCTACACGAAACCGCTTTCCGGCGGCTCCGCCGGCGGCGATGACGACTACACCGAGCCGTCCGTTACATTGCGCGCCTCATACTCCGGCTCGCGCGCCCTGCGCCCCTACGCCGAAATCAGCGGCGGCCTGCGTATTTATGACAGGAACCGCTCCGGCGGCATGAAGCGCAACTCGAAGGGCGGATACGCCGAGGCCGGCGTGGAGTTCGCGCCGGACGGCGTCTGGTCGGGCGCCATCGGCCTGCGTCTGGCCATGCGCGATTATGACGATCCCTCCTACAAGACGGCATATGGCGCGGGGCTGAACGGCTCGCTCACCTGGCGGCCGACGCGCCTGACCGAGGTGAAGCTGGCCTCCACCTTCGCCATTGACGAGGACAACACCTCCGGTTCCTCCGGGGCGCGCAAATACAAGGTGACGATAACCCCGCGCCACATGCTGCGGAGAAACCTCACCCTGCGCGGCGAACTGGGGCTGGAATACATCGATTACATCGGCATATCCGGTCACGAGGAAATTCTCACCGCCGGCGCGGAGCTGGCCTGGCGCTTCCATCGCGGGTTCGAGCTGGTGGGCGCATACGCGGCGGAAAAACAGTGGAGCACCTTCGCCAGCGCCGATTATCTGGAAAACCGCTTCACCATCGGCCTGCGCTACAGAATGTGAGCGGCTTTTCCATCTGACGCGAATTTGAAATCCCGTGTCTTGCTCCGCCGGGGCGGCGCGGGGATAACCTTTCGGGAAACAGGCCCTGAAAGGGAGACGATGCACGGCATGACATACAAATTCAGGACATCCCTGACGGAAACAGATGTGACGCCGGAGGAGATATTCCTGGCGCGCCGCCGCATCATCGCCTCGGCCTCGGCGGCTCTTGCCGCCTCCGCCTTGCCGTCCATCGCCCGGGCGGGAAAATACGACGCAAAGGAAGCCGAGACACCGGAGGAATACGCCACCACCTACAACAACTTCATCGAATTCGGCGCGGGCAAGAGCACCCCCTCGGAGCGCGCCGGAAAGCTGACGGTGAAACCCTGGAGCGTGCAAATCGGCGGCCTGGTGGAGCGCCCCGGCGATTATC
>JALUFY010000048.1 GCA_027051995.1 Hyphomicrobiales bacterium | reverse complement strand
TTTGCCGGAGGTCATCCGCAAGTTCCCCTGGCCGAAGTCCATGCGCTGGGGGGCGCGCCGCCTGCGCTGGGTGCGGCCGCTGCATTCCATCATCTGCCTGCTGGACGGCCACCCGGTGGAATTCGAAATCGAGGGGATCAAATCGGGCAACGTCACGCGCGGCCACCGCTTCATGGCCCCGGATGAAATCGCCGTTTCCTCCTTCGCCGATTACGAGGAAAAACTGCGCGCCGCCAAGGTGATCGTCGACGCGGGCGAGCGGCGGGCCATCATCCGCGAACAGGCCGCGAGGCTGGCGGAGGAAGCCGGGCTGGAGCTGGTGGAGGACGAACGGCTGGTGAAGGAAACCGCCGGTCTGGTGGAATGGCCCGTGGTGCTCATGGGCGAATTCGATGAAAGCTTCCTGGAGGTGCCGCCGGAAGTGGTCATCACCACCATCCGCAGCCATCAGAAATGCTTCGCCCTGCGCCGCGAAGGCGCGGACGGCGCGCTGGCCAATCGCTATCTGCTGGTCTCCAATCTCGAGGCCAAAGACGGCGGCAAGGCCATTGTGGCCGGCAACAACCGGGTGATCGCCGCGCGCCTGTCCGACGCCCGCTTCTTCTGGGAAACCGATCTGGCCATGCAGCTGGAGGAGCGCGTCCCGGCGCTCGATTCCATCACCTTCCATGCGAAGCTTGGCTCGCAGGGCGACCGCGTGCGGCGCATCGAGGCGCTGGCGCGCGACATCGCCCCCTTCGTGGACGCCGATGCGGAAGAGGCCGCGCTGGCCGCGCGCCTGTCCAAGGCCGACCTGACCACCGGCATGGTGGGCGAGTTCCCCGAATTGCAGGGGCTGATGGGCAAGTATTACGCGCTGAAATCCTGCGTGCCGCCCTTCATCGCCCAGGCCATCGAGGATCACTACAGGCCGCAGGGGCCCTCCGACCGCGTCCCGGATCAGCCTGTCTCCATCGCCGTGGCGCTGGCCGACAAGATCGATCTGCTGGCCAATTTCTGGGCGGCGGGGGAAAAGCCCACCGGCTCGCGCGATCCCTTCGCCCTGCGCCGCGCCGCGCTGGGCGTCATCCGCATCATTCTGGAAAACGGTCTGCGCATCCCACTGGCCGCCTTTCTGGAAGACCGCGTGCGCCTCTCGCCCGCCTTCGATGCGGAAAAGCACGACGCCGGAGAGATCGCCCGCGATCTGCTGGCCTTCATCGTCGAGCGGCTGAAGGTTTACCTGCGCGATTCGGGCGTGCGCCATGACCTGATCGACGCCGTCTTCGCCCTCGGCGGGCAGGATGATCTTTTGATGGTGGAGCGCCGGGTGAGGGCGCTGGGCAACTTCCTCGGCACGGAGGACGGGGTCAACCTGCTGGCCGGCGTCAAGCGCGCTTCCAACATCTTGCGCATCGAAGAGAAGAAGGACAAGACGAAATACACCGGCGCGCCCAACAGCCAGCTGCTGCTCGCCGGGCCGGAAAAGGCCCTGGCCACGGCGGTGCGTCAGGCGCGCGCCAATGCCCGCAAGGCCATCCAGGCCGAGGACTTCGAGGCCGCCATGCGCGCGCCTGACGCACCGC
>JALUFY010000047.1:909-6111 GCA_027051995.1 Hyphomicrobiales bacterium | reverse complement strand
ACCTGGCTGAAGAACCGGCTGACCATGGCCGAGCTGGCCTCTCTGGCGGTGGCCGCCGCGCCGGAGCAGAAGCTTTCCAGCGATTTGCGCAAGGAGTTGCTGCGCAGCGCGGGCGTGCATGTGCTGGCCATCAAGCGCAACGGCTCGCGCCAGCTCATCCTGCGCGACGACATGCCGATGATGGCCGATGCGCATTATGATCTGCGCGGCATTCACTGGTGGCGGAGCATCGGCGACGCCTTCGACACGCTCGTTCACGGAGGCAGGCGGATCATCGTGGTGGTGGATACCCCGCCCAACGTGAAAGGCGAGTTCATCGAGCTGGCGATGGACGAAAGGCCGCTTTACCACGCCCTGGTCAATCACTCGCTGATCATCCTGAAATACTCGCTTGGGCTGGCGGTTCTGGTGGCCCTGATGCTCTATCTGGCCATTCACTGGCTGCTCATCCGGCCCATCCGCGCGCTGAGCGCCTGCATGGCCCGTTTCGGCGAGAACCCGGAGGATGAAGGGCGCATCATCAAACCATCGAGGCGGCGCGACGAGCTGGGCATCGCCGAACGCCAGCTGGCGCGGATGCAGAAGCAGACCGTCTCCCTGATCCGGCAGAAGAACCGGCTGGCGGCGCTGGGGCTGGCGGTGTCGAAGATTTCCCACGAACTGCGCAACATGCTGACCTCGGCGCAGATGATCTCCGACCGGCTGAGCATGGTGGACGATCCGACGGTGAAGAAATTCGCCCCCAAGCTCATCGCCTCGCTGGACCGGGCGATCGACTTCTGCGTGGGCACGCTGAAATACGGCCGCGCCCAGGAGCCGCCGCCAAGGCGCAGGACGGTGCTGCTGCGCGGGCTGGCGGACGAGGTCTTCGAGAACCTGCCCCGGGACGCGGGCAATGCCGTGCGTTTTGTCAACGGCATACCGGAGGGACTGGCGGCGGACGCCGATCCGGATCAGCTTCTGCGCATCCTGTCGAACCTGGCGCGCAACGCCCATCAGGCGCTTCTGGGCATGCACGCGCGCGAAGAGCCCGGGCAGATCACCATGGACGCCTGGCGCGACGGGGCGGTGGTGACCATCGCGGTGAAGGACAACGGGCCGGGGCTGCCCAACAAGGCGCGCGAACACTTGTTCGAGGCCTTCACGGGATCGGCGCGGCGCGGCGGCACGGGGTTGGGGCTGTCCATCGCCCGCGAACTGGCCAGGGCGCATGGCGGTGATCTTTTGCTGGCTCCCAATGACGGGCCAGGGACGATCTTCCACGTCATCATCCCCGACCGGATCATCGATCTGGATGAAGCGCGCAAGCATTCCGGCAGACGGGCGGGATAGCCGCAAGGGCTGCTCCGGCAGCCCGGCGGCGGGCAAAGCCGCCTTCAAAAACCGTTTTCCCGCGCCACCTCGTGGAAGGGGCGTATGGCGCGCGCGCCGATCTGCTGGATGATGTGCGACGCCGCCAGCGCCCCCATGCGGGCGCAATCGGCCACCGGGCGGCCCTGCGTGAAACCGGCCAGAAATCCGGCGGCGAAGAGATCGCCCGCGCCGGTGGCGTCCACCACCTGCTCAACCGGGTGGGCGCCCACCACATGCACATCGCCGCCATCCACGATCACCGATCCGGCGGCGGAGCGGGTCAGCACGGCGAGCGGGCAGTCGTCCCTGACCGCGTGCAGGGCGTCGTCGAATCTCTCCACTTGATAGAGCGACTTTATCTCCGCCTCGTTGGCGAAGAGAATGTCCACCTGCTTGCGGATCAGCTCCAGGAAGCTGTCGCGGTGGCGGTCCACGCAGAAGGAATCGGAGAGCGTCAGCGCCACCTTGCGGCCCGCCTGTCTGGCGATCCCGGCGGCCTTGACGAAGGCCTCCTTGGCGTGCGGCGGATCCCACAGATAGCCTTCCAGATAGGTGATGGCGGAGGCCTTCACCAGGTCCTCGTCCACATCGTCCACGGTGAGATTCTGCGATGCGCCGAGCCAGGTGTTCATGGTGCGCTCGCCGTCGGGTGTGACCAGCACCAGACAGCGGGCCGTGGTCGGGCCTTCCGTGGCCGGCGGCGTGGCGAAATGCACGCCGATGGAGCGGATGTCATGGGCGAAGATGCCGCCCAGTTCGTCATCGCGCACCTTGCCGATGAAGGCCGTCTTCCGCCCGAAGGAGGCAAGGCCGGCGATGGTGTTGGCCGCCGAGCCGCCGGAAGCCTCGACGCCGGGCCCCATGGCCTCGTAGAGATCATGCGCGGCCACCTCGTCAATGAGCTGCATGGCCCCCTTGACCAGCCCCTGGCGGGCCAGAAAGCCCTCGTCCACCTGCGCCAGCACATCGACAATCGCGTTGCCGATGCCCAGCACATCATATTCCGCCTTGTCCGCCGCGCCCATCGCCGTATCCTTTCACGTTAGCCCTCCGGCAAGGCGCGCAGTATAAGCATCACCGCGCGAGTGGCAATCCCCGCCAAGGTCTGTTCCGGCGCGCGCGGATACTGACAAAAACCCGTGATGGCTTGCCGCATTGCGCGTTTGCGGGCATAAACGGCAATATATAGACATATCGGAATATCATGAGAAGCCGATATTGCGCCGGTCGCGGGCCTCCGGTTCGCGAAAGAGGGCATTATGCGCGGCGAAAAAGAGGAAGGGAAACAGACACCGTGGACAAGGAAGGCCGTTTCAACCCGTCGAACACTCTGGATGACAGCCCCTTCGCCGGCGCGGCGAAGGCCTGTTACAATTTCTACCAGGCGCAGCTTTACGAGCTGGCCATCCGCAACGGCGAGGCGCGGGTCTCCGCCGCCGGGGCGCTGGTGACGGCCACCGGAGCGCATACCGGGCGCTCGGCCAACGACAAGTTCACGGTACGCGACGCGCTGACAGAAAACACCGTCTGGTGGGACAACAACGCGGCCATGAGCGAGGCGCATTTCGGCACGCTGAAGGCCGATTTCGCCAGGCACGTGACCGGCAGGACGCTTTATGTGCAGGATCTCTACGGCGGGGCCGATCCGCACAACCGCATCAAGGTGCGGGTGATCACCGAAAAGGCCTGGCATGCGCTGTTCATCCGCTATCTGCTGCGCAGGCCCGCGCCGGGCGAGCTGGAAACCTTCACCCACGAGATGACCATTCTCGACATGCCCTCCTTCAAGGCCGATCCGGCGCGCCACGGCACCAATTCCTCCACCGTCATCGCCCTGAACCTGAGCGAGAAGCTGGTGCTCATCGGCGATACGGCCTATGCGGGGGAGATCAAGAAATCGGTCTTCACCACGCTCAATTTCCTGCTGCCGGAAAACAATGTGCTGCCCATGCACTGCTCGTGCAACGTCGGCCCGGATGGCGACACGGCGGTGTTCTTCGGCCTTTCCGGCACCGGCAAGACGACGCTTTCGTCCGATCCCGGCCGCACGCTGATCGGCGATGACGAGCATGGCTGGTCGGACAACGGGGTGTTCAACTTCGAGGGCGGCTGCTACGCCAAGACCATCCGGCTTTCGGCGCGCGCCGAGCCTGAAATCTACAACGCCGCGCAGACATGGGGCACGATCCTGGAGAACGTGGTCATCGATCCGATGACCCGCCAGCCGGATTTCGACGACGCCTCGCTGAGCGAAAACGGCCGCGCCGCCTATCCCCTGCGCTATATCCCCAACGCCTGCGACACCGGCCAGACCGGCCAGCCGGACAACGTCATCATGCTCACCGCCGACGCCTTTGGCGTGCTGCCGCCGATCGCCCGGCTGACCCCGGCGCAGGCCATGTATCACTTCCTGTCCGGCTATACCGCCAAGGTGGCGGGCACCGAGGCGGGCGTGACCGAGCCCGAGGCCACCTTCTCGGCCTGTTTCGGCGCGCCCTTCATGCCGCGCCATCCTTCCGTCTATGGCAACATGCTGCGCGAGCGGCTGCAGAAGACCGGGGCGTCGTGCTGGCTGGTCAACACCGGCTGGACGGGCGGGCCCTATGGCGAGGGCCACCGCATGCCCATCCGCGAGACGCGCGCCCTGCTGCACCGGGCGCTGGAGGGGCGGCTGAAGGATGTGCAGTTCCGCACCGATCCCTTCTTCGGTTTCGAGGTGCCTGTCTTCGTGCCCGGCGTGGTCTCCTCCATTCTCGATCCGCGCGGCACATGGCGTGACCCTGAGCGCTATGACGCCCAGGCGAAAAAGCTGGCGGAGATGTTCAGACGCAACTTCGCCAGCTTCATCGATCATGTGGATGATGACGTGAAGGCCGCCGGGCCGCTTGTCTGAGCATGGGCGCGCGGCGCGCCGGGAGCGGAAAGAACGGTTACTCCGGCATGAACTCGGCGCAGATCCTGCGGCTTTCGGCCTTGCTCAGCGGCGCCTCGAAGAGCCAGCAGAAGTGCGGCCCGCCCTTCGTCTTGCGCGCCCCGCGGCGGCGGAAATAGCGGCAGGCCCGGCAGGGGCCGAAACCGCTCTCGCCCGCCTCGCCGCCCAGCGCCGGAAGGATCACCGTCTCCAGCTCCGAGACGAGCGCGGCGCGCTGCCGGGGCTGCAGGGCGTCCAGCCGGGAAAGAAAGGCGTTCGCCGGATCCTCCCCGAGCTTCTCCTCCCCGGCGGGCGTGAGGGAAAGGGACAGCCCGCCGCCCGCGCGCGGGGTCTTCTCGATCAGTCCCTTGCGGGCCAGCGTGGAGAGGGTTTGCGAGACCGTGCCCTTGGTGGCCGCCAGATAGCGGCCCAGCAGAACGGGAGTGTTCGAGAAGCGGTTGCAGCGGCTGATGTAGCGCAGGGCCTGCCATTGCGCCGGGTTGAGCGATCCGTCATGCTCCCGGGCGCGCAGAAGCCTCGCGGCGCGGTCCAGGGCCACGTGGATGCGGATGGAGGAATTCTTGGTCATACCGGTCAAGCCCCTTGCCAGCAGAGGCGCCCACTCTCGCCGGGACACTTTGACACAGGCGGGATTGTTTTCATAGATCATTCGGGGATAAATTGCCCGTGAACCGCATGGCGGGCGCAAAAAATCAGGCCGGAAGAGCGGCGGGCATCGGGACATCTGGAACGGACATGAACACTGGAACGGGAACCGGCCCGGAACACCGGTTTTACGGGCGGCGCAAGTCGCGCCCGCTGAAGCCGCGCCAGCAGGCGCTGTTGCGCGATCTGCTGCCGGCCATTCAGATCACCCCGGATGATGCGGCCATGCTGGCGGCCCCCTCGCGGCTGTTCGCCCCGCCGCCGGAGAAAAT
>JALUFY010000047.1:0-899 GCA_027051995.1 Hyphomicrobiales bacterium | reverse complement strand
TCTGGCGCATCAGGCGAAAATTCATCCCGATTGGGGGTTCATCGGCTGCGAGCCCTTCGTCAACGGCGTGGCCAAGCTGTTGTCGGCCATCGAGGACAACAATCTGGACAATATCCGCGTCTGGGACGAGGACGCGCGCGCTCTGCTGCCGCTCATGGGCGCGGAGACGCTGGCCAGGGTCTTCGTGCTCTATCCCGATCCCTGGCCCAAGAAGCGCCATCACCGGCGGCGCTTCATCAACGGGCGCACGCTGGCGGATATCCACCGCCTGCTCGAGCCCGGCGGGGAGCTGTTCTTCGCCAGCGACATTCCCCATTACGTGGCCTGGACGCTGGCCCATGTGCGCGATCATGGCGGCTTCGAATGGCTGGCGGAAGGCCCGGCGGACTGGCGCGAGCCGCCCGGAGACTGGTTCTCCACCCGCTATGAGCAAAAGGCCCTGAAGGCCGGCCGCACGCCCGCCTATCTGCGCTTCAGGAAAATCCGGCGGGCGGAAGATTAGGAACCAGACACGGAATCCATGACAATACGGCTCCGGCCTGGCGGGGCGGTCATTCCCTGCTGTGGCTGCCCATCTGCTTCAGAGGCCGGGAAAGCCCGCATCGCTTGCCCCGCTCCGCGCCATGGGCTAGAAGCCGCACAGATGTTTGCGCGGCGCGCCCGGCGCGCCCTGGCGGAGAATATTCATGGCCAGCAGGAAGACAAAAAAGACGCCGCGCCCGAAGGCGCGTCTGCCCAAGGGGTTCCGGGATGTCACGGGCGGCGCGATCGCCGCGGCGCGGGCCATCGTGGAGGGCATCCGCGAGGTTTACGAGGCCTATGGCTTCGCGCCGCTGGAGACGCCGTTTTTCGAATATACCGAATGCCTGGGCAAGTTTCTGCCGGACGAGGACAGGCCC
>JALUFY010000046.1 GCA_027051995.1 Hyphomicrobiales bacterium | reverse complement strand
CATGCAGGTATGCACGAAGGAAGGGCGCAGGATCAGATCCTCCGGCGGATACCCGGCGATGAACAATTCGGGCAGCACCACCAGATCCGCGCCATCCTCCTGCCCGCGCGCCAGCGCCCGGCGCGCCAGCGCGGCGTTGCCGGAGATATCGCCCACCAGGGCGTTCATCTGGGCGAAGGTGATGACAAGGCGCTCGCTCATGGGCCCGGTTTAGCCGCTGCGCCGGGCCAAGGCAACATGCGCGCGCAGGTGGCCGTGCGCCCGGGGCGTAAATCCGCGATTGACGAAATTAGGTTTTTGCTAACGGAGATTTCCAAAAGGCGGACAATCTTCATCCATGATCGCCCGGCGTAAGGGAATATACAGGGAATTGCGCCATCCTGCGCACGGGGCATCGGATTGCATGACGGAACAGTCAGAAGCGGAATGATGAACAACTCCGGCCCGGTAAAATCAGGACGATCGGCGGCGAAGCGCTCCGGAAAGACAGCGCCGGCCAGCGCCATGACGCGGCTTCTGGGGGATCTGGAAACCGGCCTGGCAGGTTTTGACCGCAAGGGCCGCCTTATCGCCGCTAACGGCGCGTTTTACGCCCGCCTCGCCATCAGCGGCCTCATCGGCGATGTCTCCCCGGCCGGGGCGCGCCGGATGCTCGCGCGGGCGGATGTCCGCGAGGATTATCCCATCTTGCTCGATCCTCCTCGCAAGGTCACGGCCCGCAATGGGCAGGTTTACCGGCTTGTTCTGACGTATCACGAAAAAGGCGCGCTGGCCTGGTCGTTGCAGATCCAGCATCCCGTCTCCATTGATGATGAAAACGAAGGGAACGCCGCGCAGCTGCGCCTGTTCCCGGAGAATCACACCGGCAGCGGCGAAGACCTGCTGCGCCAGTTCGCCCACGAGACCCGCACCCTGCTGACCAATGTGCAGGGATTCTCCGAAATGATGCTCACCGAGGAGCGGGTCATGGAGCAGGCCCCGCATTTCGCCGAGTGGACGGGCTTCGTCCGCGACAGCGCGGTCACCATGCTCTCGGAATTAAGCGAAATGCTGGAGCTTGTGCAGGTCTTGCGCGATGATGCGGATTTCGACCCGCAGGAAGCCGCCCTGCCGGCGCTGCTGAATACCTGGTTCGGCCAGCAGGCGATCATTGATCTGCCGGAGGCGGAGGCCCCGCGCATCCGCTGCGAAAAGACCTGGCTGCGCAAGGCCCTGCGCATCCTGCTGCGCGATCTGCAAAAGGCCGCCCCGGATGCGCCCGTCCGTATCAGCCTGGATGTCTCCGCCGGAGTGGCCCGTGTCCGCATGGCGCGCTCAGGTGACGCAATGGAGGCCGCCGCCAAGGAGGAGCGGGCCGGAAGCCGGGCCGCCGTGCAGCCTCTGGATATTTTCGCCATGCCGCTGGCGCGCGCCATCATCACCCGCCAGGGCGGCGCGCTGAACTACAGGGAAGAGGCCGGTGGCGGCGCGGTTTATGACATGCAATTGCCAACAATTTGAAAGCATATATCAATAATTGCATAACTTTACACAACGCAATTATTGATATATAAATCTGGATATGAATG
>JALUFY010000045.1 GCA_027051995.1 Hyphomicrobiales bacterium | reverse complement strand
GCCACGTAAAGCGCCGCCACCTTCCACCCCAGAATGGCCGCCAGCAGCACCACCGCCACCTCGTTGATCATCGGCGAGGCGATGAGAAAGGCCATGGTCACCCCCAGCGGAATGCCGGCCTCCAGAAAGCCGATGAACAGCGGCACCGAGGAGCACGAGCAGAACGGCGTGACCGCCCCCAGCGCCACCGCCAGCGGATAGGAGACGAAGCGCGACTTGCCGGAGACGATCTTGCGCACCCGCTCCGGCTCGATCATGGCGCGCAGAAAGCCCATGAGAAAGACGATCACCGTCAGCAGGAAGAAGATCTTGGTGGTGTCCTCGATGAAGAAATGCACCGCCTCGCCCAGCCGCGAGCCGCGCTCCAGGCCGAGAAGAGTCCAGGTGATGACATCCGCCAGCTGCGTGAAGATGATGAACATGCGAAAAACTCCGTGAAACCTCAGGCCTTTTCGGCCTTGCAAACCTTTTCCAGCCGCGCCGCGTCGGAGGCGTATGGCTCCTTGTCCGCCAGCCCTTCGCGCATGGCGCTCAGGACATCGCGCGCCCAGCCGGGCAGGGCGGGATGCAGGGCATAATGCACCCACAGGCCCTCCTTGCGCCCGCTTACCACGCCGGCCTTGCGCAGCGCCGCCAGATGCGAAGAGACGCGCGGCTGCGCCAGCCTCAGCGCCCCGGTGATCTCGCACACGCAAAGCTCCTCCCCGCGCGCCAGCAGCATCAGAATGCGCCGCCGCGCCGCGCCGGAAAGCAGCTGAAAGAACTGATCGTCAAACGCCGTCATGGGCCTCACATAGGCGCTCCGATATATACTGTCAAGGGTATATAATGAATTGGAGATATTAAATTGTGCATCCGCGGAACTCAACCATATGCAGGCCGTCCCGTTGCGTTTTCGGGTAAATGGCGCCCCCGGAGGCAACAGGCAAACTGGCGCGATTCCCGTGGCTGCGGCGCAGGATTTCCGGTTGCCGTCAAACTTCCGTCAGAAGATTTTCCTCGCGGCCCCTCTCCCCCTCAGGCGCGGGCGCGCGGGCGCATGATGGCCTGAAAGGCCAAAAGCCAGGCGGTGGCGGCGGAAAAGCCTGCCAGCGTGCCCCAGGCCACGCCAAGGACGGGGAAGGCGTATGCGGCGGTGAGCGCGTAAACCACCAGCGATCCCAGCCCGGTGGGATAGGCCTTGAGGATGGTCAGCACCGGCGTTTTGCCATATCCGGCGTGGATGATGAGCAGAAAGGGAAAGGTGACGATCGGAAAGCCCGCCAGC
Source organism: Hyphomicrobiales bacterium (assembly GCA_027051995.1). Taxonomy (GTDB): domain Bacteria; phylum Pseudomonadota; class Alphaproteobacteria; order Rhizobiales; family Aestuariivirgaceae; genus Thermopetrobacter. The sequence continues at coordinate 308 of JALUFY010000045.1, read as the reverse complement.
AGCCCGGCCCAGTGCGGGCCGATGAGCCGCGCCGCCGTGGTGATGGCCACGACGATGGCCGCGGCGGCCAGGGCCCGCAGGGCGATTTCGCGCCAGCCGATAGGCACATCACGGGCGATCATGACATCCGTCTCCCGGCGCATCAGCCATCCGGCCAGGGCGATGAACGCCGCCGCCAGCGCCGCCGCCCCCGGCGCGCCCAATGAAAGGCCGGAGAACAGGGCGGCGAAGGTGAAGAAGACCGCCAGCGCCATGAGCGGCGCGGCGGGCATGTCATGGGCCTGGAAAAGCTTCAGCCCCCGTCCATA
>JALUFY010000044.1 GCA_027051995.1 Hyphomicrobiales bacterium | reverse complement strand
GGATGCGCCCGGGGCCAGAAGAATGAGCATCACGGCGGCCCTTTCGGCCTCCATGAGCGCCTCCCTCCCCAGCACGCGCGCTGCCGCCGCGCCCTCTCCATCCGCCCGCCAGGGCAGATGCTCGCTTGCCGCCGCGATGGCAGAGGCCGCCTCGCGCGCCGTCGCCAGCGCCGCCGTGACGGCCTCCGGCAGATGCGCGCAGGCCGGCGCGCTGGCCGGAGCGATGCCGGTCAACCGTTCTTGAGAGAAATCGCATTCGGAGAGCCTGCCCAGCATGTCGAGAACGCCGGGATTGCGCGCCCTGCCCATCAGCCCGCGCGCCAGCGCCCCGATGAGCCAGGTCACGTCATGATGAATGTCCGAGGTATCGCGCGCAAGCAGGGTCACGGTGGGCAAGTCTCCGCCGGTGAAAAAGGACAGTGGTGATGAAGGGGTCTATATCACGCCCCGCCGCGCTTTTGGGCAACAGCCGCCGCTTATGGTTATCAGCCATGCGCCGTCATGCGGTGAAATTGTCCGGGCGCGGCAAAATGCTGTTGTCAGCGGCCCGCCGGAGGGCTAAAAAGCGCCGAGGCGTTAACGGATTGTCAACGAAAAGAGCGCCGCGCGGGCGGCATCATCCTCCGCGCAAAACAGATCAAGGAGGGGAGGGGGGAATGGAATATTTCCTTCAGCAGCTCATCAACGGGCTGACGCTGGGCTCCATCTACGGCCTGATCGCCATCGGCTACACGATGGTCTATGGCATCATCGGCATGATCAACTTCGCCCACGGCGACATCTTCATGGTCGGCGCCTTCATCTCGCTGATCGTCTTTCTCATCCTCATGTCCATCGGCGTCACCTTCATCCCCCTGGCGCTGCTCATCGTCCTTGTGGTGGCCATGGTGGTGACCTCCGCCTATGGCTGGACGGTGGAGCGGCTGGCCTACCGGCCCCTGCGCTCGTCCTTCCGCCTGGCGCCGCTGATCACCGCCATCGGCATGTCGATTTTCCTCGAGAACTATGTGCAGATCGCCCAGGGCGCGCGCGTCAAGCCGTTGCAGCCCGTTATCACCGGCGGCTACACCATCATGCAGGGCAACGGCTTCACCGTGCAGCTCTCCAACATCCAGATCATCATCATGGTGCTCACCGTGGCGCTCATGGCGGTCTTTTCCTGGATCATCGCCAGGACGCCGCTGGGCCGCGCCCAGCGCGCCTGCGAGCAGGACAGGCTCATGGCCGGCCTGCTGGGCGTCAACGTGGACCGCACCATCTCGCTGACCTTCGTCATCGGCGCCGCCCTGGCCGCCGTGGCCGGGCTGATGTTCCTGCTCTATTACGGCGTCATCGATTTCTACATAGGCTTCGTGGCCGGCATCAAGGCCTTCACCGCCGCGGTGCTGGGCGGCATCGGCTCGCTGCCCGGGGCCATGCTGGGCGGCCTCATCATCGGCCTCATCGAGACCTTCTGGTCGGCCTATTTCACCATCGAATACAAGGACGTGGCGGCCTTCTCCATGCTCGCCATCGTGCTCATCTTCCTGCCATCGGGCCTGCTGGGCAAACCTGAAGTGGAAAAGGTGTAGCCATGACGGAGACAGCAGCAAGACCGAACCGCTTCGCCGCCGCCCTGAAGGAAGCCCTCATGGCCGCCCTGCTGGCCTTCGTCCTTGCCTCCTTCATGCTCGGCGTGCGCACCGTGGACGCCCCAGGCGGGCTGTCCTACCACTACCGCCCCGGCCTGCTGGCCGCCGCCGTGGCCTTCGTCTTCTTCGGCCGCCTCTTCCTGCGCCTTGTCTGGTGGAAGGATGAAAGATCAACGCCGAAGCTCTATTCCACGCTGACGGAGGGCATGGCGAAGTTCACCTCCGGCTGGGGCCGCTTTCTCGCCCCCGCCGTCATCATCGGCGCCTTCGTGCTGCCCTTCGTGGCCTCGCGATATGTGCTGGATACCTCCATCCTCATTCTCACATACATCCTGCTCGGCTGGGGGCTCAACGTGGTGGTCGGCCTGGCCGGCCTGCTCGATCTGGGATACGTCGCCTTCTACGCCGTCGGCGCATACGCCTATGCGCTGCTGTCCACCCATTTCGGCCTGTCCTTCTGGGCGGTGCTGCCGCTGGCCGGGCTGATGGCCGCCACCTGGGGCATGATCCTGGGCTTTCCCGTGCTGCGCCTGCGCGGCGACTATCTGGCCATCGTCACCCTGGCCTTCGGCGAGATCATCCGCGTCGTCCTGCTCAACTGGTATACGGTGACCAAGGGCCCCGACGGCATCTCCGGCATCCCCCGGCCCACCTTCTTCGGCCTTCAGTTCAAACGCTTTGGCGAGCACACCTTCCACCAGTTCTTCGGCATCGAATATTCCTCGATGCACCGCATCATCTTCCTCTACATGATCATCCTGCTGCTGGCCCTGCTGACGAGCTACGTCACCAACCGCCTGCGCCGCCTGCCCGTCGGCCGCGCCTGGGAGGCCCTGCGCGAGGACGAGATCGCCTGCCGGGCGCTGGGCATCAACACCACCAACACCAAGCTCACGGCCTTCGCCATCGGCGCCTTTTTCGGCGGCCTGGGCGGCTCCTTCTTCGCCACCCGTCAGGGCTTCATCTCGCCGGAGTCCTTCACCTTCATCGAATCGGCCATCATCCTGGCCATCGTGGTGCTCGGCGGCATGGGCTCGCAGATCGGCGTCGCCATCGCCGCCATCGTCATGATCGGCGGCTTCGAGGTCTTCCGCGAGGCGGCCCAGTACCGCATGCTCATCTTCGGCCTGCTCATGGTGATCATCATGGTCTGGAAGCCGCGCGGCCTGGTCTCCGGCCGCATGCCGACCATCTTCCTGGGATCGGAGCGAAAACAGGTCTCCGGCGATCTGGTCAAGGAGGGCGAGGGATGACGGACGCCATTCTCAAGGTCGAGCACATGACCATGCGCTTCGGCGGCCTGGTGGCCATCGATGATCTCTCCTTCGACGCCCGGCGTGGCGAGATCACCGCCCTCATCGGCCCCAACGGCGCGGGCAAGACCACCGTCTTCAACTGCATCACCGGCTTCTACAAGCCCACCGCAGGCATGCTCACCATGACCCACGAGGATGGAAGCACCTTCCTTCTGGAGCGCATGGACGATTTCCGCATCACCCGGCATGCCCGCGTCGCCCGCACCTTCCAGAACATCCGCCTCTTCGGCGGCATGACCGTGCTGGAGAACCTGCTCGTCGCCCAGCATAACAAGCTCATGCTGGCCTCGAAATTCACCATCGGCGCGATTCTCGGCATCGGCGGCTACCGCGGCCACGAGAAGGAGGCCGTCGAGCTGGCCCGCTTCTGGCTGGACAAGGCCGGGCTGACGGCGCGCGCCGACGATCCGGCCGCCGATCTGCCCTATGGCGATCAGCGCAAGCTGGAGATCGCCCGCGCCATGTGCACCGGCCCGAAGCTGCTGTGCCTGGACGAGCCCGCCGCCGGCCTCAATCCGAAGGAGTCGGATGACCTGAACAAGATGCTGCTCGGCATCCGCGACGAGCAGGGCATCTCCATCCTGCTCATCGAGCACGACATGAACGTGGTCATGGGCATTTCCGACCACATCGTCGTCATTGATTACGGCAAGAAGATTTCCGATGGCGATCCGGCCTTCATCCGCTCCGATCCGAAGGTCATCGCCGCATATCTTGGCGTGGACGAATCCGAAGCCGGGGAGCTGGCGTCATGAGCAAGGACACGGCGAAAGCCCTTCTGGAAGTGCGCGGCGTCTCGGCCTTCTATGGCAAGATCCAGGCCCTGCGCAAGGTTGATCTCACCGTCAACGAAGGCGAGATCGTCACCATGATCGGCGCCAACGGAGCGGGCAAGTCCACCCTGATGATGACCATCTACGGCCATCCGCGCGCCCGCGAGGGGCAAATCATCTATGACGGCCGGGACATCACCCGCCTGTCCACCCACGAGATCGCCCACATGGGCCTGGCCCAGTCTCCGGAGGGGCGGCGCATCTTCTCGCGCATGACGGTCATGGAAAACCTCCAGATGGGGGCGCAGCTGGCCCCCCCGGAGGCCTTTGACGAGAACCTGGAGCTGGTCTATGGCCTCTTCCCCATTCTCGAAAAGCGCCAGAACCAGCGCGGCGGCACGCTTTCGGGCGGCGAGCAGCAGATGCTGGCCATCGCCCGCGCCCTGATGAGCCGCCCGCGCCTGCTGCTGCTCGACGAGCCCTCCCTCGGCCTCGCGCCCATTCTCGTGCAGCAGATTTTCGATGTCATCCGCGAGCTGAACGAAAAACAGGGCCTGACGGTCTTTCTGGTGGAGCAGAACGCCTTCCACGCGCTCAAGCTGGCCCATCGCGGCTATGTCATGGTCAATGGCGTCATCACCATGTCCGGCACCGGCGAGGAGCTCCTCAACAAGGAGGAAGTCCGCGCCGCCTATCTGGAAGGGGGGCACTGAGCATGTATCCGGTCGCGCAAAACACCTGGGTTTTCATCCTCCTCACCTGCGTCATCGGCGGCGGCGCCGCCTTCATGGCCGGGCGCGGCCTGGCGCTGAAGTGGCGTCCCGTCTGGCAGCTCGTCTTCTACATGCTCCTCCTGGGCGCGGGCATCCGCTTTCTGCATTTCGCCCTCTTTCAGGAGCCGCTGGTGCATCCCTACGGAGACGCCGCCTGGCGCTATGCGCTGGACACCGCCGTGCTGATGGCCGCCGCCTTTCTGGGCTTCCGCCTGACGCGGGTCAGGCAGATGGTCACGCAGTATCACTGGCTTTACAGAAAGGCCGGCCCGCTGGCCTGGCGCGAGAAAGCGTGAGCTGGATCAAGCCCTTGCCAATTTTCACGAAAGTGCTAGGGTGAGCGGGCCGGAGAGCTTGTGCTTTTCCGGATGCGGCATCGTTCGCGGCCAATTCCGCTCCGTCCGGGGCAAACCGTCCGGACACCGGGGGCGGGAGCGGCCATCCACCAAGAGGGAGGTTTGAAAACCACATGAAGAAATTTCTCGTAGCCGCGGCGGCCCTTGCCATGGGCTTCGCCGCCACCGCCGCCCAGGCGGATTCCGTCAAGATCGCCACCGCCGGGCCGATGACCGGCCAGTATGCCAGCTTCGGCGCGCAGATGAAGGCCGGCGCCCAGATGGCGGTCAAGGATCTCAACGCCAAGGGCGGCGTCCTCGGCAAGAAGATCGAGCTGCTCATCGGCGATGACGCCTGCGATCCCAAGCAGGCCGTGGCCGTGGCCAACAAGATGGCCGGCGAGGGCATCGTTTTCATGGCCGGCCATTTCTGCTCCGGCTCCTCCATCCCGGCCTCCAAGGTCTATGAGGAAGAGGGCATCGTGCAGATTTCGCCCGCCTCCACCAACCCGAAGCTGACCGACGAGGGCGGCCCCAACGTCTTCCGCGTCTGCGGCCGTGACGACCAGCAGGGCGCGACGGCGGCGGCCTTCATCCTCAAGCACTTCCCCAAGGCCCGCGTCGCCATCTTCCATGACAAGACGGCCTACGGCAAGGGCCTGGCCGACGAAACCAAGAAGAACCTCGAGAAGGCCGGCTTCAAGCCCGCCATGTATGGCTCCTACACCGCCGGTGAAAAGGACTATTCGGCGCTCGTCTCCAAGCTGAAGAAGAACAAGATCGATCTGCTCTATCTGGGCGGCTATCACACCGAGGCCGGCCTTATCGTGCGCCAGATGCGCGATCAGGGCATGAAGACCCGTCTGATGTCCGGCGACGCGCTGGTCACAGACGAGTATTGGGCCATCACCGGCCCGGCCGGCGAAGGCACCCTGATGACCTTCTCGCCCGATCCCGCCAAGAACCCCGAAGCCGCTCCGGTGGTCAAGGAGTTCGAGGCCGCCGGCATCAAGCCCGAAGGCTATGTGCTCTACACCTATGCCGCCATCCAGGCCTGGAAGCAGGCCGCCGAGCAGGCCGGCACCGTTGATCCGGCCAAGGTGACCGCCGCGCTGCACAAGGGCAAGTTCAAGACCGTCCTTGGCGAGCTCTCCTTCGACAAGAAGGGCGACGTGACCCTGCCCGGCTACGTGGTCTACGTCTGGCACAACGGCAAATACGACTACTTCAAGTAGGCCGTATTCCGGTTGCAAAAACACGTCCCGCCGGAGCATCCCTCCGGCGGGGTTTTTGTTTGTCCAGGCGATGTGTGAAACGGATGCCCTG
>JALUFY010000043.1 GCA_027051995.1 Hyphomicrobiales bacterium | reverse complement strand
ATCACAAGCTGCTGCGGGAGGCGATGAATATGACGACCTGGTTTTGTGACGCTTATGCCTCATGGCAAAAGGGCGGCATGGAGAACGCCAACGGGCGCTTGCGAAGATGGCTGCCCCGCCAGCTCGACATCGACAACCTCGGAGACGAGGAGCTTCAGGAGATCGTCATGACCTGCAATCTCACGCCCAGAAAATGCCTTGGCTTCATCTCTCCCTTCCAGGCCATCCTCAAGGAGCTTGGCAAGGACATCAAAATCCGCTTTGCTTGAACCCCGTTGCACTTCACGCTGGAATCCACCGGGCCCGCGCCACGGGGCACAGACGGCCCAGCGGGCGGAATGCAATCGCCAACTGGATGCCGGTGCGGGTTAGCCTCCCGCACCGGAACCTGTTTCACCGGATTTTACCCCCGCCAGCGCCCAAGGCATGCGCGGACTTGCTTCCGCCGTGCCGGGATCAGGCCTTTTCCAGGCGGGCGGGCAGGGCCTGGCGGGCGGCCGCGCCGGTGGCCCAGTCGCCAAGGGTGGCGTGGCCGCCGCGCCTGACGTCGTGCAGGCCCAGATCATTGAGGCACACGCCGCGCCCCAGGGCGGCGTTCGCGGGTGTGGCCCTGCCGTCTATCTCGTGGGCCCGCGCGCCCAGTTCCCAATGGCCGAAGCCATGCGGGATGGCCACCACGCCGGGAGCCACGCCCCAGCGCACCAGAGCCGTGCCCACGGCCGATCCTTGCGGCGTGACGACGCGCACCCTGTCGCCCGTCCTGATGCCGGCCCTGGCCGCGTCATCGGGATGGATGGACAAGGGATTGTCCGGCTGGATCATGCGCAGGCGCGGCGCGGCCATGGAATAGCTGGACTGGAGACTGGCCTTGATGGCCACGGCGTTCATCGGCCATTCACTCAGCGGGTAGACCTCGCGGATGGGCGTGCCGTCCGCGAACTGCTGCTCGTGCCATGTGGGCACGCCGGAGAAACGCTTGCCGGTCATGGTGTTGACCGAACGGCCCACTTTCTCGTTGTAGATGCGCAGCGGCTTCCTGTAGGCATGGGTGAGCTGCTCGCCCTTGTAGGCCTTTGCGTAATCCTCCATGCGCCCGCCGCGCGCATAGACATAGGCCACCTTGCGCACTTCCTCCGGTTTCAGGGTCTTTTCCAGATCCTTCATGATGCGCGACACGCCGGAGACGGCGATGTCGTCATCCGATGCGTCCGGCACCGGCTTGCCGGCGAAGGCGCAATTGGCCCCGGCGCGCAGATACCAGTCCTCCGGGCGGTTCAGCGGATGCCACTGGCCATCGGAATCGCGGATCACCTTGTCGCCGAAGCCGGGCAGGCCGAGCCGCTTGCCCACGGCGATGAAGAACATCTCCATGGTGATGGGCTCGCCACCGGCCGTCTTGTCCTGGCGCGGCTCCAGCACCGGCCAGCGGGCCGTGGAGGTGCGCGTCACCGTGCCGTTCCACGGCTTGGCCCAGCCCCAGGATTCATACATCACGCTGTCGGGCACGATATAGTCGGCCAGCGCGGAGGTTTCGTTGATGAAACCGTCGATGGCGACAAAGAGGCCAAGCGCCTTCGGATCCTTCATCTTTGCCATGATGGAGGTCTTCAGCCCCGCCTGCCCGTAGAGCGGATTGGCCATGAAGCTGATCAGCGCCTTGATCCGGTAGGGATAGCCGTCAAAGTGGCTGGTCAGATATTCGGTGAGGATGGGCGGCGAGAAGGGATACCACGGCGCCTTTGTCGGATAGGGACTCTGGCCCGCCGCCTTGCGGCGCTTGAACTCGGATGTCTTTTTGTAGGGGAACTTCGAGCGCGACAGGAAGACGCCTTTCGGCTTCACCTTGCCGGGGAACTTCTTGAAGTTGTAGCGCGGTCCCTTGCCGAAGGTGGGGAAGGCCCCGCCGGAGGGGCTGACCCCGCCCTTCCAGTTCCAGTTGCCGATCAATGCGTTGAGCATGAGCACGGCCCAGGCGGTGTAGAAGCCGTTGGAGTGCATGGCTCCGCCGTGGATGTTGATGGCCGCCTTCTTGCCGTGTGAGGTGAACTCCTTCGCCAGCTCCACGATCCGGTCTGGAGAAACGCCGCACTTTTGGGCATACTCCTTGACCGTGAAGCGTCCGGCCTCCTCCTTGAGCAGCTGCATGGCGGTCTTGACCTGCACGGGGCCCGCCTTGGTCACCACGGTTCCGTCGAAGAACAGTTTGGCTTTCGGCGTTTTTGCGAAATGGGCGGGATTGCCGTCTTCGTCCAGCACCACGAAAGCCTTGGCGGCCTTTTTTGCCTTCTCCTCGTCCTCGATGCCGTCCTGCCAGCCGAAGTCCTTTCCTCGCAGCACCGCGCCGGTCTTGATGTTGACCAGATGCGTGGCGTTGCTCCAGGTCTGCTCGCCGATGGCCTTCGCGCCGGCCGGGCCGGGGGCGGAGAGGAACTTGTCATCATACCGCTTGTTGTCAATGATCCAGCGGATCATGGCCAGGGCGAGCGCCGCGTCCGTGCCGGGGCGGATGGGCAGCCAGCTGTCGCGGTCGCGCGCGGCGTAGCTGGCGGCGTTGGTCAGCACCGGATCGACGACGACGTATTTCAGCTTGCCGCCGCTGCGCGCCTCGGCGGTCATGCGGCCCTGGCGCTTGAAGGGCTTGCCGGCGTTGCCTGGCGCGGAGCCCAGGAAGATGGCGAATTCGCAGAACTCGAAATCCGGCTTGCCGTGGGCGAATTTCTTGAAATCGCCCATGACCGCGCCGGAGCCCGCCCGCATGGCGAAACCGCAATAGGAGCCATGATGGCCATAGTTGCGGGTGCCGTAGCAGTTGAAGGCGAAACGCTTGATGAACTGGTTGCGGCCATCGCCGGTGGCGTGCACCACGGCCAGCTGATTGGCCCTGGGGCCATATTCGGGATTTTCAGGATCAAGCGGGGTCTTCAGATCGCGGATGGCGCGCAGGCCCTCCACATGCCCCTCGCCGAAAAGATCGCCGCCCTCGCAGACTTCCTCCACCAGCTTCTCGAAGCTGATGGTCTTCCATTTGCCGGAGCCGCGCGGCCCGGCCCGCTTGAGGCATTTCAATACGCGGTAGGGACTGTCTATTTGCGCCAGCATGGCGTTGCCCCGCCCGCAGGCGGTGGAGCGATGGGGCAAGCCGCTGTCGCCCTTGCGCGTCAGGGAGAGCAGGGCCTCGCGCACGGGGGTCTTGTAGGGAATCTGCCTGTCCGCCGAGAGCGGATGATAGGGATTGCCCGCGACGCGCAGAACCTTGCCGGTCTTCCTGTCCATGCGGATGCGCAGGCCGCACATGGTGTTGCAGCCCTGGCACATGGTGAAGGAGACCTGCTGATCCGGGTTCAGCTCCAGCTTTCCGGTCTTGGGATCAACGCGGTATTCAGGGTCGAAGGCGTTGCCCGTGACCTTGCCGCGCGGCGGCTTTCCGGCGCTGCCCGAGCTCAGGCCCTTGAGGGTTTTCGCGGTGGTTTCGGCGTAACCCGCGGCGAAGGCGGCCAGCCCGCCAAGGGCGGCGGCGCCTTTCAGGATGTTGCGGCGGTTGCTCATGATGTTTTCTCCAGAGTGCTAATCCGTTTCTTTTCCGGCTATTCGGCGGGCGTGGCCCGGGCGGCCCGATCAGAGTCCGCGCGGAAGAGGAAGCCCGCGATGACGATGCTCACGAAGAGCCACAGGCCGAAGACGCCGATGATGCCCAGCCAGCCTTCGGAACCGGCCGGAATGCGCCAGACGTAGGTTCCCGCCCCCGTCTTTGGGATCATCTGGCCATCCATGAAGACGATCCAGCGGAACAGCCAAGCGGCTGAGGCGGCGGCGATGCCTGTGAGCGCCAGCACCCAGCCGCGCTTGCAGACAACGCCGGCGAGGGCCGGAACGATGAGGAGGACGGCCAGTCCGGCGGCGAGGGAGAGCCAGCGCGGATCGCCGGACATGGCCGTCAGGGCGCGCGCCGCGGGATCGCTGAGGCCTGTGACGCCGGCCATGAACCACAGGCCAAGCGTGGCAAGGGATAGCCAGGCGAACAGCGACATCGCGCGCGCCAGTTTCGTCCGCGCGGTTTCATCCTGATGCTGCGCCGCGCAGTTGAACAGGAGCGCCAGACCGGCCGCGCCCGTCAGGCCGGTGAACAGATAGAAGAACGGCAGGAACGCGGTGTTCCACAGCGGACGCGCCTTGATGATCATGACTTCCATGCCGGTATAGAGCGCCACCAGGGCGGCCATGATGGCGGTGGCCAGGGCCAGGGGCCTGAGCGCCCAGGCGAAAGGCCCGCGCGGATTGAGAACGAGCCAGCCATAGACAACGGCCAGAACAACGAAGAGCGGCAGGAAGAACGCGCCCCAGCTCATCCAGCTCCAGGGCGTGAAGTTCGTGTAGAAATGCCAGAAGCGCCCCGGCTGATGCAGATCGCCGAGAAGAGCGATGGGGGCGGTGATGGCGCAGGTCATCATGACGATGGCCGCCGCGCGGGAGGCCTTCTCCCATCCCGGGCGGCCCAGGAGCGTGCCCATGAGGCTGATGAAGGCCGCCGAAACGGCCAGGCCGATGAAGAAGAAGTAGGACACCGCCCAGGGCATCCAGGCCGGAGAGTGGGCGATGTTGAGGATTTCCGTGATGGCGGGAGTGGTCATGATTTTTCCTCCTCGCTTTCCGCGCCGGCCCACAGGGCGGCCTGCCCCTGAACGCGGCCTTCGAAACGCGGATCGAGCCCGATGTAATAGACATGCGGCGAGGTGCCCATTTCCGGACGCAGCACCTTGATCTCGTCCTTGTATTCCGCCAGCAGTTTGCTGACCGTGCTTCGCGGATCCTTGACGTCGCCGAAATTGCGCGCCCCGCCGGTGCAGGTCTCCACGCAGGCGGGCAGAAGCCCGGCCTCGACGCGATGGGTGCAGAAGGTGCACTTGTCGGCGGTTTGCGTCAGCGGATTGATGAAGCGCGCGTCATAGGGGCAGGCCTCGACGCAATAGCCGCAACCGACGCATCTGTCCGCGTCGATGAGCACCTTGCCGTCCTTCTGCTGATAGGTGGCCTGCACCGGGCAGACCGGCACGCAGGGCGGATTGTCGCAATGATTGCACAAGCGCGGCAGGGTGAAGCTCTCCACCGCGCCGCTCTTGACGTCGCGCACGTCGTATTGGCTGACGATGGTGCGGAATTTGCCGATGGGGATCTGGTTCTCCGTCGAACAGGCGACGGTGCAGGCCTGACAGCCGATGCACTTGCGCAGGTCTATGACCATGGCGAAACGCTGGGCCGCGTCGCCGCCGTGGCGTTCCGGCCCGGCCAGCGCGGCGGCGCTGCCCGTCGCGGCCATGGCCGCTCCGCAGCTCAGCGCGCCCGATGACTTCAGGAAAGCGCGGCGTGAAATATCCATGACAAGTCTCTTCCCGATCTGATTGCTCGCAACGGGAAGACAATAGAAAACGCCCGGCCATGCGCGGTATCGGGACAAGACCGCAAACGGCTAGGGGTTTTCCCCTAAACGGTTCGGGCGGATTGCCCGAGTGCGGTGCAACAGGCTGATCAGGATCAGTTTTCCAGCCGCGTCCACAGGCTGGCCAGCTCGGCGGAGGTGTCGGCCTGCATCTTCGCCAGGGCGTTGTGGCGGTGGATTTCCGCCGTCTTGCTGCTGATTCCCAGCTGCGCGGCGATCTCCTTCGTCGACAGTCCGAGGCTGACCAGCTCGGCCACCTGCCTTTCGCGGCTGGTCAGGGCCCCGGCGCGCGCCGCCAGCTCTTCGCGCATCGCGGATTCGGCCAGCCGTCTGCGGTGTTCGGCGATGGCGTCGTTGATGCGGTCGAGCAGAATCTGATCATTGCACGGCTTTTGCAGAAAATCGAACGCCCCGGCCTTGAAGGCGCGCGCCGCCATGGGCACGTCGCCATGCCCGGTGAGAAAGATCACCGGGATGCGCGCGCTAAGCCGGTTGAGCGTCTCTTGCAGATCAAGCCCGGAGAGGCCGGGCATGCGGACATCAAGGATCAGACAGCCGGGGCGGTCTTCGCTGAAGGCGGCGCAGAAGGCGTCCGCAGAGGCGTAGTCGCGCGTCTCGAGCCCCACGGAGCCGATGAGCCAGCACAGGGACTTGCGCATCGCCTCGTCGTCGTCGACCACGTGGATAAGAGGGGGCTTTTCGCTCATGTCCGCTGTTCCGCGCCGGTTTGCAGGGT